>DATKOD010000028.1:0-33183 GCA_035524755.1 Minisyncoccota bacterium | reverse complement strand
GTTCGCGAACGCGTCCATGGCGACTTTCTTGATGACGCCGCCGGTCGTCGCCATGAAGAGGAACATACCTTTCTGCTCTTTCGCCTTCGGCAACGGCACGACCGCCGTGATGATGTCCTTCGGGGTGACCGACAGGAAGTTCGTGATGGCGCGTCCCTTTGACTGCCGGCTCGCCTCGGGGATCTCATATCCGCGCACCTGGAACACTTTGCCGGAATTCGTGAAGAACAGGATGTTGTCGTGCGTGTTCGCCATGAAGAACTGGGCAATGACGTCCTCCTCCTTCGTGGCCATGCCGGACAAGCCCTTGCCGCCGCGCTTCTGCGCGTGCAGCTCGTCGGGCGGCAGACGCTTGATGTAGCCGCCCAGCGTGAGCATGAACAGAGCCGCTTCTTCGGGAACCAGTTCTTCTTCGCCGATCTCGCGCAGTGCCGACTTCACGACCTTCGTGCGGCGTTCGTCACCGTAGGTCGCGCGCAGGTCGGTGAATTCCTTCTTCACGACCGCCATCATCTTGCGCACGGATTTGAGCAGTTCTTCCAGTTCGGCGATGAGCTTCAGTTTCTCGGCAAGTTCGTCTTCGACTTTCTTGCGCTCGAGTCCCGCCAACGACTGTAGGCGCATCTCCAGGATGGCATTTGCCTGCCGGTCGGACAGCTTGAACTTCGCCATCAGGTTCTTGAACGCATCTTCGCGCGTCGGGGACTGCTTGATGACCTTAATGACTTCGTCGATGTGGTCCAGCGCCGTTTTCAGTCCTTCCAGGATGTGCGCGCGATCGCGCGCGCGTGCCAGATCGAATGCGGAACGGCGTCGGACGACATCCTGCCGGTGCTTGATGAACTGTTCCAGGAGCTGCTTGAGCGACAGTATCTGTGGCTGGATGCCGTCCACCAGCGCAAGCATGTTGAAATGGAACGTCTTCTGGAGTTCGGTGTATTTGTACAACGAGTTGAGGACCTTCTTCGGGAAGGAGTCCTGCTTCAACTCGATGACGATGCGCATGCCCTCACGGTCGGATTCGTCGCGGATGTCGCGGATGCCTTCCAGGCGCTTTTCTTTGACCAGGTCGGCGATGTGGATGATGAGCTCGGCCTTGTTGACCTGGTATGGGATCTCGGTGATGACGATCTGCTGACCGCGCTTGCCCTCGTGGATCTCCGCGGTGCCGCGCGTGATGACCGGGCCCCTGCCGGTCGCATAGGCAGTGGCGATGTCGCGTTCGTTGTAGACCGAACCGCCGGTCGGGAAGTCGGGTCCCTTGATGAACTGCATGAGGTCGGCGATGTCGGCATCGGGGTTCTCGATGAGGTAGATGAGCCCGTCGAGCACTTCGCCCAGGTTGTGCGGCGGGATGTACGTCGCCATGCCGACAGCGATGCCGACGGTCCCGTTGATGAGCAGGTTCGGGATCCTGGTCGGCAGGACGACCGGCTCCTGCTTGGTGCCGTCATAGTTCGGCCGGAAGTCCACGGTGTCCTTCTCCAGGTCCGCAAGCACCTCATCGGCGATGCGCGCAAGCTTCGCCTCGGTGTACCGCATCGCAGCTGCCGGGTCCCCGTCGATGGAACCGAAGTTCCCCTGTCCGTGCACGAGCGGATATCGGAGCGAGAAGTCCTGCGCCATACGGACCATAGCTTCGTAGACGGCGGAATCACCGTGCGGGTGGTAGTTGCCCAACACCTCACCGACGACGGTCGCGGACTTGCGGAACTTCGCGCCGTGCGTCAGGCCGAGCTTCTGCATCGCGTACAGGATGCGCCGGTTGACCGGCTTCAACCCGTCACGGGCATCCGGCAACGCGCGGGCGGTGATGACCGACATCGCATAATCCAGGTACGATTTCTGGATTTCCTCGGTGATTTCTCGTGTGTTGGACGACGGTTTCTGGGCCATAGAACAAAAAAGGCGCTACTGCGACAGCGGGAGCGGATGCACCGTATCGCTTTGCGGACGGGTGTCAAAGCCCTTCTTCGAATCGATCCCGATGAGCGAACCGATGCTGGCCGTCAATCCGCTGAATGCATTGCCGATGGCCGCTAAGGGATGCGGGACTCCGCTATCCTGCTGTGCGACGAATTGCGCACGTTCACCGGGGTCCGTGTGCAGGGCGAAGAACAGTTCCCGCTCGAGTCCGGACAGCCAGAAGAATCCGATGGTTCCCAGCACGAGGAACGACGACAAGAGCCACAGCGTGGTCCGGACATGACGCGGCTGATTGTGGATTTCGTGGAGCAGCGACATGGTTATGACGTCAGGACGACCAGGACGGTTTGGTCGACCGGAAGCGATTTCTTCTGGATGCGGTACGTATCGGTCTTCTGGGGGGCCAGACCGAGCTGCTTGATGAACGCATCGTACGAACCGAGCGCCAGTACGACCTTGGGCTCTATGGCGGTCACGACGGCAGCCAACGCCTTGGCATCCAGCGCGCTCTGCGTGCCCGGCGGAATGACGAGGATGTCCGGATCCCCGATGTCTTCGAGCTGCTCATCGGTGAGTTTGTCCTGCCCGAGCGCTCCCAGGCAGCACACGGTGACGTCTTCCGCGGTGACGCGATAGATCGTCGCCAGGCCGAGCTCGCGGCCCGACTGCGAATCCTGGAACGCCGGAATGCCGCGCACCGCGATGCCTTTGCGTTCGTATTCCCCGGGTCCGCGCACTAAAAACGGCCCCTCGCCGATACGTTCCAATAACGCCGCCGGCTGGTCGTATGCGCTCAGCAGGACCAGGTCGTCGTTGATGACGGGACCGCGTAGTCCGGTGTCCTTGGGATCGAACGGGTCCGCCAGAACGCTGCCTTCGCGGCACTCGATCCGCACGCACCGCTGACCGTACCAACTGATGTTCATGCTCCTATTGTAGCAAAAAATCAGGCCGGATTCAACTTGCTTTTTTCGTTGTATTCAGGTATATTCTGCCGGTCTCAAGGGTCGCCAAAGTGCGATGGAGAGACGCTTTTTCATCGATATGGTAATCGCATCCGCAGTCAAAAGCATGAAAGACCTCCTCGCGAAGGAGGAGTTCCAGCTCCCGAAAGTCGGCACCATCCTGACCGGTAAGGTCATCTCGGTCGCCAAGTCGGCGGTCCTGTTGGACTTGGGTTCCGCAGGTATCGGCATCGTGTATCCCGGCCAGTTCTACGATAACCCGGACCGCGTCCGGTCGTTGAAGCCGGGCGAGGAAGTTAATGCCATCCTTGTTGAGCTCGAGAACGACGAGGGGTACCGCGAGTTGTCGCTCCGTGCGGCGCAGATGACGACGGCATGGCAACGCATCAAAGAACTGCGCGATTCCGGCACGGTCATCTCCGCTCCGATCCTGAACATCAACAAGGGCGGGCTCATCGTGTCCGTTGAAGGCGTGCAGGGATTCTTGCCCCTCTCACAGCTCTCCAGTGAGCACTACCCGAAAGTCGAAGGCGGTGACACGACGAAGATCGTGCAGGCGCTCCAGAAGTTCAAAGGCACCGAGCTCCGGGTGAAGATCCTGGACTACAGCGAAGCCGAAAACAAACTCATCGTCTCCGAACGTGCTATCCAGGAGGAAGCCGCCAAAGGCGAAATCTCCAAGCTCACCCTCGGTTCCACCGTCGAAGGGACCGTTACCGAGGTCACCGACTTCGGTGCGTTCGTGAAATTGACCGACAACCTCGACGGACTCATCCACTCATCTGAGATCGATTGGAAGTTCGTGGAGGACCCGCGCGCGATCCTGCACACCGGTGACACCGTCACCGCGAAGATCATCTCATTGGAAGGCGGCCGCGTCGCGCTCTCGCTCAAGGCGTTGCGCCCCGACCCATGGCTGACCGTTCAGGATGTGTTCACCGTCGGTCAGAAGATCACCGGCAAGGTCCTCAAGATACGTTCAAATGGCGCGTTCGTGGAACTGAACGCGGACATCGTCGGCATCATCCCGACGGCGGAGTTCGGCGGCAAGCCCGCGTCCGAAGTCATTACCGTAGGACAGGAGGTTCCGTGTTCCATCGTCAGTATCGACCCGAAGGACCACAAGCTCATCCTGACCTTGGAGCAGAAGGCGTAGTCCTCGTGGTATCCTAACATCAGCCATGCGACCCATTGTCCGGTCAATCCTTATCGTCTCCGCCATCTTCCTGACGCTTGTTCTCATCGTCGGGTATTTCGCGGCGGGTTCGACGCCGACACAGAGCATCGCCATCAGCGACCTGGTCAGTAAGGTGAACGCGGGTACCGTGAAAGAAATCTCCGTCGACGGCGACTCGCTCACCGTCACCGCGGTTGACGGGACGAAATACGTGTCCAGCAAAGAATCGTCCACCGGACTGTACCAGACCCTCGCGGACGCCGGGGCAGACAAGACCAAGATCGCCGCGGTGAAGGTTGATGTCGTTCAGCCTTCGGCGACTTCGGTGTTCTTGTCGAATATCCTGCCCGTTCTGCTTCCTTTCCTCCTGATCGCCGGATTCTTCTGGTTCATGATGCGGCGTGCACAGCAGGGTTCCATGCAGGCGTTCAGCTTCGGCAAGACGCGCGCCCGTCTGGCCGGCGTGTCCCCCGGTGACAAGGATGTCACGTTCCGGGACGTCGCAGGTCTCGAGGAGGCGAAGAACGAAGTCCGCGAGGTCGTCGAGTTCCTCAAAGACCCGAAGAAGTTCCAGCGCCTCGGTGCGCGCATCCCCCGCGGTATCCTGTTGGTCGGTGCGCCAGGCACCGGCAAGACGCTCCTGGCCAAGGCCGTCGCGAACGAGGCGGGCGTACCGTTCTTCTACGTCTCCGGTTCCGAGTTCGTGGAGATGTTCGTGGGCGTCGGCGCTAACCGCGTGCGCGATACGTTCGAAACCGCCAAGCGCGCCGCACCGGCCATCGTGTTCGTGGACGAGATCGACGCAGTCGGCCGCCAGCGCGGCGCGGGCATCGGCGGCGGACATGACGAGCGTGAACAGACCCTCAACCAGATCCTCGTCGAGATGGACGGCTTCGACACCGATGATGCGGTCATCGTCATGGCAGCGACCAACCGCCCGGACATCCTGGACCCCGCGCTGTTGCGACCTGGACGGTTCGACCGGCGCGTCATTCTGGACGAACCGTCGCTCAAAGACCGTGTGGAAGTCCTGAAGATCCACGCCGAGGGAAAACCGATGGCATCGAACATCAATTGGCAGGTCGTCGCCGAGCGCACACCGGGATTCTCCGGTGCGGACCTGGCCAACCTGGTCAACGAGGCGGCGATCCTCGCCGCTCGTAAAGGCCAGAAGACGATCAATCAGTCCAACCTGCTGGAATCCATCGAGAAGGTGATGCTCGGGCCCGAGCGACGCAGTCACGTGCTCTCGCCCCGTGAAAAGGAAGTCACCGCGTTCCATGAAGCGGGTCATGCCATCATCGCCGCGACGGTGCCTCACTCGGATCCCGTCCACAAAGTCAGTATCATCTCGCGTGGCCGCGCAGGGGGATACACGCTGAAACTGCCGAGTCAGGATAAGTACCTACGCACGAAGGGCGAGTTCGAAGCGGAGCTCGCGGTACTGTTGGGCGGCTACACCGCCGAGCGGCTCGTGTTCAACGAGCTTACCACCGGCGCGTCCAACGACCTGAAGATCGCGTCCGACATCGCGCGCCGCATGGTCACGCAGTTCGGCATGTCCGAGAAGCTCGGGCCGCTGTCGTACGGTGACGTGCAGGAGGCGGTGTTCCTGGGCCGCGAGATGATCCACGAGCGCAACTACTCCGAGGCCGTCGCCCAGGAGATCGACAAAGAAGTCCGCGCGCTCGTGGACCGTGCCGTCGCGACCGCGACGAAGGTCCTCACCGAGAAACGCGAGACCCTCAATGCGGTCGCCGGAGTCCTTGTCGAAAAAGAAACGCTGGAGCAGGCGGAGTTCTACGAGCTCATAGGACAGCCGGTACCGGTACAAACGGGAGCGTAGCTCAGCTGGTTAGAGCGCCAAGCTTATACCTTGGTGGTCCTAGGTTCGAATCCTAGCGCTCCCACTCGTTCGTTCGGGCGGTTAGCTCAGCTGGTCAGAGCGCCTCGTTTACACCGAGGATGTCGGGGGTTCGAATCCCTCACCGCCCACCATGGATACGTATCGCGGTAAGAATGTGCTCGTTTTCGGACTCGGCATTCTCGGCGGAGGCGTCGCTACGACGAACTGGCTTCTGGATCGGGGCGCGCGAGTGACCGTCACCGATCTGAAGTCGCACGAACAACTGGATGCCGCGATCAAGGAAATACGCGGCGATGTCGTGTTCCGACTGGGCGGCCATAGCCGGGGCGACATCGACGCTAATGACGTCGTCGTGATAAACCCGGACGTCCCGCTCAAGAACGAGTTCATCCAGTACGCGCTCGCGCTGGGAAAGCGAGTCGAGAATGAGGCAACGATTTTCTTCGAACAATTCCCCGGCAAACTCATCGCGATCACGGGGACTCGCGGCAAGACGACGACCGCACTTTGGACGAACCATTTTCTTGCCACGACGTTCCGATCATCGACCGCCGGTAATTCGACTAGCAACCCCTACTTAAGCGTGCTTTCCAATGCAGGCGAACTGGACGTAGTCGTCGCTGAAGTTCCCTCGTATCATCTGGAGCTGTTCCCGTGCGGGCGTTCGCCCGACATCGCGCTCATCACTAACATCTCTCCGGACCATCTGAACCGGTACGAATCGTTGAATGACTACGCTTCAACAAAAGCGAATATCTTCCGCGGTCAGCGCAACTCGGACCACCTCGTTCTGAATGCAGACGACGGTTACACGGATTTCTTCCGTGCGAAGAAGCCTGCCGCTGTGATTTCCTATTTTTCAGGTGACTCACGGCGGCCGGACAATGTAGCGCTCGCGGGATTCAATCGCGGCGAACACAATGTGATGAACCTTCTTGCTGCAGCACGGGCTGCAAGCCTGGCGGGATGTCCATGGGAGGCGATCAACGCCGCAATTCCGACGCTTCCGCAGCCGGCGATGCGTCAGGAAGTCGTACTCCGAAACGACCGGTTGACCGTCATCAATGACACTACGGCAACATCACCGGAAGGCGCTCGGGCCGCGTTCAAACGGTTCGGAGGCCCACATACAGTGTTCATCGTCGGTGGCACTGATCGTCAACTCGAATTCGGATCTTGGGCGCAGGACGCCGCTAGACTGGGTCCGGATGCCTTCGTATTTCTTGCGGGAAGCGCGACACAGAAAATGCTTACTTCGCTCGGTTGGACCAAGCAACCATTTGATACGCTCGGAGAGTGCGTGCAAGCCGCGCTTGATCGCGCACGACTCCTGCCGAACGCAACCATCGTGTTTTCCCCAGGCGCGAAGAGTTTTGAGAAATTCAAGAACGAATACGACCGCGGCGAACAGTTCGTCCGCGCCGTGCATGATCTCCAGGAGCTATGAATACGGACCTCGTAAGGGCCTATGAACTTCTTATCGGAACCGAGCCGCCCACCGAGATGCGGGAGTGGCAGGTCGCCAAGGTTATTATGGAGAACTGGAACGTGCCGGTACTAGGAGAAAGTCTGGCGAAGGAGTGTGTTTTCCGGATCGTGAACCATGTGATATTTCCAACGAATGAACTGACGCAGGAGGTTGTCGGGGCGGCCGAAGATAAGGCCACTGAACTATTCTCCGAACTGGACGGAATCGATCCGCACATGGATGTCATCGCCCACCTCGAGCGGAAGTATCACGAGCGCGCAGAGCAGGAGCGCGAGAAGTTGAAATTCCGATGACAACCATGGAAATCCCTGTCGTGTACGAGGACGAGCACATCCTGGCCGTCGACAAGCCGGCGGGACTTGCCGTCCACAAAGTGAGTCCCACTGACCCCCAGGAGACCCTGGCGGATATTCTGGTCGCCGAGCGACCATACCTGGCCGGTGTCGGTGAGAATCCCCTGCGACCGGGCATCGTGCACCGTCTGGATAAGGAGACGTCGGGCATCATGCTCATCGCCAAAGACCAGCCGACGTTCGAGTACCTCAAGGATCTGTTCCAGACCCGGCAGATGAAGAAGGAGTACCTGGCGCTGGTCGTCGGAGCACCGAAGGAACCATCCGGTACCATCACCGCGACGCTGGGCAAGATGGGAACGAAGCAAACGACCCGGCTGAAGGGGAAGCGCGAGCTCGTGGAACGCGAAGCGGTCACGGACTACCGGACCGAGAAGACATACCGCGGGTATACCCTCCTGCGGGTGATGCCGCGGACCGGCCGGACGCACCAGATACGTGTCCACCTCCAAAGCATCGGCTGTCCCATCGTGGGCGACCGGCTGTACGGCAAAAAAGGCGACCACCGGCCGATGTTCTTGCACGCCACCCGCATCTCGTTCACCACGCCGGACGGCAAGGCCCTGACCCTGGAGGCTGGCCTGCCCGACTCTTTACAAAAAGTCCTCGATGCGCTAGAGTAATCCGGCGTTTCGCATCGCTATGACCCAGCAACTCATCAATTCATTCGCAGCCAAGAACAACCCCGCCAGCCGCTGGGCGGACTTGAAGCCGGGTATGACCGTCCGGGTCCACCAGAAGCTCCGCCAGGGCGAGAAGGGCAAAGCGACGGTGTTCGAGGGCATCATCATCGCCCGCAAGCACGGTGATGAGGCCGGCGCATCCATCACCGTCCGGCGCGCCGTCGGCGGCTACGGCGTCGAGAAAGTCTATCCCTTGCGCCTGCCCTCCATCGAGAAGATCGATGTCGTGAAGACCGGCAAGATCGGCCGCGCGAAGCTCTACTACCTCCGCGGCAAGTCCGCCCGCGAGATCCGCAAGAAGACCCGGGCCGAGCAGGTCCAGCTCAACGCCTTGGTCAAAGAACCCGCAGAAGAATTGCCTGCGGAGCAGTAGTTAGGATAGAATACGTCCGCATCCTGCGCGGGTGGCGAAACTGGCAGACGCACTACCTTGAGGTGGTAGCGCCCGCAAGGGCATGGAGGTTCAAATCCTCTCCCGCGCACCGTTCTTGCTATACTAGGGGCGGTTAGCTCAGTTGGTAGAGCATCGTCTTGACGTGACGAGGGTCAGAGGTTCGAATCCTCTACCGCCCACAGTCGGTGATTTGCCGCGGTAGCTCAGTGGTAGAGCGCAGCCCTGAAGAGGCTGGCGTCGGGGGTTCAATTCCCTCCCGCGGCACCGAAAGGAGACCCCGATGGCAGATATGTCCGTTCCGCAATCATTGGAAGACGCACTCGCACGAATGCCCGAGAGCGAACGCGAAAAGGTCCGCCGTCTGTGGGCCTATGGGGCACTGATGCTCGCTCCGCACGCGGACGTCATCCCGGGCCTGGGCGTGAGCCACGTGCTCGTCGTCGCCCAGGACCAACCGCCGCGCCTAGTTCGTAAACGCGTCCTTCTCTGACGACTGACCGCCCTTGTGGGGGCGGTCTATTTCTTCATCAGGGCTGCGTAGTCCCCGTTCGGGACCGGCTCCCAGGTGTCGAAGTTGAACATGTTCCCGCCCAAGTAGATCGTGGCTTTCTTGCCGTCGATGTCCACTTCGGCTTTCGTGTACAAATTGGAATCGACCTCTTCAAGGACGTCGAGGCTCTTGAGGGTTTCGGCATCCACTTCGTAGAGCTCGCCCTTGATGCTGTCGTGCCCGCCGGTTTTCGCAGCGGGTATAGACCCGTTATAGAGGAGCTCGTACTCGGGTTTCGTCTGTGCTGTTCCGAGAAACTTCGCTTTTTCAAGGTATACGTGGTTTCTCATACCTTGCATGAGCGTCCCGTAGACGAAGATCAGATTGGTTTCCATGCGCCCATTCTGGCATATCCACACCCGGCTATCAACAATCGGCATCATCCTTCATATGTTGCGCGACGCATCGGTTATCCAGAGTCGGTATCCACACGACAAGCCACCGGGAATCATATTGTGCGACGGCTTTGTTGTGCGACGCTCATCCTCCTCCGCCAACCGTTGATTCGGCTTGGTTTCTGGTGTATATTGTCCTGCAGAAACGCGGGTATCGTATATCGGTATTATGGCACCTTGCCATGGTGCAGAGAGGGGTTCGACTCCCCTTACCCGCTCAGAATATGCTCAAAAACGACCCCTCTTGGGTCGTTTTTGGCTATTGACTTTAGGGGGGTCAATATGCTATAATTGACGTACAATCGAGCTGGAATACGGGTAGCGGGAAATGGCTTGCTAGGCCATTTTTTAGTCTCCCTGAGCCACAGAAAGAGGCACGATTGCAATGCAGTATACAACCGATGAATACGCGCAAACAGATCCTGATTGCCGTGTCCGTGCTCATTACCATTGCAACCCTTACTGCCATCCCGGCTCAGGCCGGCATCCTGGACTGGTTCTCGTCCAACGATGCCAAGGCCGATACCGCGACCGGTTCGTTCAATGCGCTCTACGCGTCACTGCAAACCGAGCGCCCCAGCAACGATTCGGCGGTCGTCCTGGATGACTCCGTCACCGCGCCCACGTCCCCTCTTTCGGATTCGACGTCCAAGAAGGTCACGTACCACACGTATACCGTGCAGGTGTCCGGGTATAGCTCAGAGGTCGCTCAGACCGATGCTAGCCCGTTCATCACCGCCGACGGTTCCTACGTCACCGACGGTGTCGTCGCGACGAACATGTTCCCGTTCGGTACCCATCTGAAAATCCCGTCGCTCTATGGCGATAAGATCTTCACCGTTCATGACCGTATGAACACCCGGTACCAGCACAACGTGGACATCTGGTTCGCTTCCAAGGCTGACGCACTGAAGCTCGGTCGCCGGACCGTCCAGATCCAGGTTCTGCAGTAAACCAAAAGCCCCCTCGCGGGGGCTTTTGGTTGTTTGTCCGCCCTGTAGGATTCGAACCTACGACCTTCTCCTTAAGAGGGAGCAGCTCTACCAACTGAGCTAAGGGCGGGTATCGGGTTGTGTCCCCGGAGAGAATCGAACTCCCATCAACAGCTTCGAAGGCTGCTGCTCTATCCGTTGAGCTACGGGGACTCAGAACGACTCTCGACACTATTCTAGCACGAAAGAATCGCTTTGGGAAGTTCGCGAAGGAACGCGTCCACATCGCTCTGCGTCGTGAATCTCGACATCGATATCCGAAGCACGCCGCCAAGGTATCGGCGCGGGACTTTCATGGCAACGAGTACGTGTGATGGCTCTACCTGGTGTGCGGTACACGCGGAACCGGCCCCTGCCCTGATACCTCGCCGGTCCAATGCCAACAGCAGACGCTCACTGTCCATGCCCGGGATGGAAATATTGATGATGTTCGGCAGGCTGTCGTCTCCCGTCGACCCGTTGATTCGGATACCCGGAACGGCGATCGGCAATCGTTCAAGGAGTCTCCGGCGCAACCGTCCGACACGTTGTGCGTCATTTTTCTTTATCAGATTCAAGGCGGCGGCCAGCCCGACAGCACCGGGGACATTCTCGGTTCCCGCACGGATGCCGTGCTGTACGCCTCTGCGCGCATAGAGCACCGCGGTGCCCGCCGGACCGTGTACCTTCAAACCGTTGAATGTCAGGAGGTCCGCACCCAGGTCCTGGACGTTCATCGGTAGCCACGCCGTTGCCTGGCAGGCATCGACATGGAGGAATGGGTAGGCGGTCTGGTGTGTCCGCCGGTATTCGCGTATCAATCTGGCGAGTTTCTTGATGGGCTGGACCGTCCCCGTCTCGTTGTTCGCATACATAACGGAAACGATCCTCGTGTCGGCGCGGATAGCCGCGATGACTTCGGCGGGGTCAACGCGCCCCGCCGCATCGACACGCACAAAGCGCGCACTCGAGTCCACCCGACCGAGAACGGACGGATGTTCGGTGGGCTGCGTGAGAATACCCGCCGTTCCGTTCAGTGCGAGCGCATTGGCTTCCGAACCTGACGCGCAAAACATGATTTCCGATGCACGGGCATATAAGAACCGCGCGACATCATCGCGTGCAGCGTCCAACGCAGCACGTGCGGCACGACCCGCGTCATTGAACGACGAGGGGTTACCGTACCAATGGGTCGCACGGACCATCGCCCGCACGACCCGAGCATCGGGCCGGGTCGCGGCCGCGTTGTCCAGGTAAATCTCTTTCATCACGGCTCTAGCTATACGTCCGTTCGGGCCAGATGACCAGCGCCACCAGTCCGCCGATGAGCCCCAGGTCACGGACGGTCTCAAGGTGAATTCCGTTGAATACGAAATTCGCCAGCAAGAATGCACATGCGACCACGGCGAAGTATCGCATGAAGTAACCGGTCACCAACGAGAGCGCGACGAGGACTTCGAACAGACCGATGAGGTTTATGAGGTCCCGCGGCTGTATACGTATGCTTGCAGCGAAAGTCTGCACCGCTTGCGGGACCCGCGCGTCCAACCAGTATTGCGGGTGGATGAATTTATCGACGCCGAACCAGACGAACACGGCGGCGAGACCGATACGGATGACGAACTGCGAATAGCGGACGGACAGGAACATGACCCCAGTGTACTACGCGATGCAGTTCTGTTCCAAGAAATTGAACACCGCTTCGCGCAGGAACCGTTCGGCGATCACGTTGCGGATGCGATCGGGATCGACCGTTTCCTCGGTCACCTGCCCTGATTTGATGAGACCGGTCACCGTCTCGTTGAACGCGCGTTCGAGTTCGTTCGGATCAACGGTGATCGATTGTTCCTTTGCGACCTGACGGATCACGAGCAGCATCTTCACCTGCCGCTGTGCCTCGAGCTTCCATTCGGCGCGCATCTGTTCCTCGGTTTTGTTGAGGCGCGCGAGATACATCGCCAACTGCATGCCGCGTTGTTCCAGATCGTGCCCGAACCGGTGGACCATATCGTCAAGCTCCCGAGTGACCAGTTCTTCGGGCACCGGGATGTCAGATGATGCGATGATGCCGTCCAGGATCGCGAGACGGATGCGTTGCTGTTCTTTGGCTTCCTTCTCCTGCATCAGGCCAGCGCGCAATGACGTGCGAAGCGCGTCGACCGTCGGGAACGAACCGATGGATGCGACGAATGCATCATCGACGGTGGGCTTCAGAACCGCCTGTACCTTATGCATCATCACCTTGAATCCGATCGTTTTGCCCGCCAGTCTCTGTTCGTAGTAGTCCGTAGGAGCGACCAATGTGAACTCCTTGGACATGCCCGGCGTCAGACCGATCAACTGCTCTTCAAACCCCGGCATAAACGTCCGACCACCGATGATCAGCGGGTGGTTGCGGCTCGAGCCGCCCTCCAACGGTACGCCGTCCAACGATGCATCGAAATCGATCTCGACACGGTCCCCTTCGGTGGCTGGGCCGGTCTTATCCAGATATGATGCGCGGAGATTCCGCAGGGTATCGAGAGACTCGTCGACATCCACGTCGCTTACCACCACTTCCCGCCGCGGGACTTTCACCGCGGCAAGCTCGCCGAGTTTGACCACCGGCCAGAGGTGGACGTTGACCGAATACTCCAAGCCGCTTGCATCGTTCTTCTCGACCTTCAGATCGCTGGTGCGGGAGATGTCCCATCCTTCTTTGGTCACGGCATCACTGAAGCTCCCTTCCAGCGCAAGTTCCATCGCCTCGGTCTTCACGACGGCAGGATCCAGCTGTTTCTCGGCGATATGCTTGGGCACCTTTCCGGGACGGAATCCTTCCATGACGACGCGGCCGGCGAGCGCCTCGCGAGCTTTGGTCATGTACGTTTCAAGTTCGGCGGTATCCAGAGAAATGCGGACCGTCAGACTGAACTCGTCGTTTGTCGTGCTGGAGATGTTCATGCCTCCGCCGATACTTCGGGAGTCGCTTCAGGAACGACTTCGGATGACGCGGCTTCACGCGGACTGCGAACGTCGATCTTCCAACCGGTGAGCTTCGCCGCAAGCCGGACATTTTGGCCTCCTTTGCCGATGGCGAGCGAGAATTGGTCATCGGCGACTTCGGCGAGCGCGACCTTATGTTCCTGATCGGTCAGCCGGACGTCGAGGATCTTCGCGGGTGACAGTGCGTTCGCGATGTACCGTGACGGGTCAGCGTCAAACTGGATGATGTCGATCTTCTCCCCTGCCAAGTCGTTGATGACCGTCTGGACGCGCACACCGCGTTGTCCGACGAGCGAACCGATCGGGTCCACGCCCTCCTCGCCGGATGACACCGAGATCTTGGTGCGGCTCCCCGCTTCACGGGCGATGCCCATGATTTGGACGGCACCGGTGTCGATTTCGGGCACTTCCATGCGGAACAGCTCGCGTACAAGGTTCGGGTGTGAACGCGAGAGCACGATGACAGGTCCGCGAGTCGTGTCTTCGACACGCATGATGAAGAATCGCAGCCGCTGGCCGAGATGGTAGTGGTCGCCGGGGATCTGTTCGGATACCGGCAGGATACCGTTCGTCTTCCCGAGATCGATGAACACGATCGGGCCTTCGCGGCGCTGCACGATGCCCGATGCGAGACCGCCTTCACGGCCCTTGTACTCGGTCATCACCGATGCACGCTCCGCTTCGCGGAGACGCTGGATGACGACCTGCTTCGCTGTCTGCGCGGCGATGCGACCGAAGTCGCTCTTGTCTTCAAGCTTCGTGACGATCTCACTGCCGACTTCAGCATCGGGATTCGTGTTCTTCACGTCGCTTAAGAGGATGTGCTTCTCGGGACTGAATTTCACCTTGATCTGGCCCTCGGCGGTGACTTCCTGGTCGGTGGTCGGTACTTGGCCGGCTTCGCGCTGGCGCTGGATGTCCACGATGTCCAGCCGGTCCTGAAGCACCTTCTCGGGCAGTTGTCCCGTGATGTAACCCTCGTCATCGACACCCTCGACGACATAGTGCGTCTGCGTGATATCCATGGAACCGGTTTCGGCGTCGAGTTTCACCTTGATGATCTGACCCTTCTTGCCGTACTCGCGTTTGTATGCCGCGGCGAGCGCGGCCTCAACCGTTTCCAGGACGTTCTCCTGGGGAATCCCCTTCTCTTCGGCGATCTGCTTGATGGCCGAGATGAATTGTTTGATATCGATCATGACGGGTCTATGAAATTGTTGGTACGAATAGAGATCGAGGCCCGCTCGCGCGGACCTCTCTCAGACAGGGTCAATGATACCAAAGCTGACGGCAAAGTCAAGTACCCGCCGCCGACCTTGTCCACACGATTTCATTGCCAAACGGGTGCTCTCGCGTAAGGTACGAACAGGTATGGCTACGGCACCCTCAGACACAGGCCAAAACGCTCTCCAGGAGGCACTGGAAAAGAAATTAGCAGACATCGGCCGCAAAGAAGCCGCCCTGGGCGCAGATAAGCTTGCCACCGAGCTGGGGCTTCCGTTCGCCGATCTCAAAGGACTTCCCATCGACCCCGGTGCACTGGCGAAGGTATCTGAATCCGACGCACGGGCTGCCGGTGTAGCACTGGTACAGGCGAAGGGCGCCACCGGAGTCGCCGTCACTGCGGACCCGCGTCCGCCGCAGGCAGCGCATCTCATCGAAAAGATTAAGAAGACCATCCCCCAGTTGCGTATCGTCATCGTATCTCCGGCGGATATGGAGGCGGTCTTCGCGCGATATGCGACCATCAAGACCACCGAAGTCTTCGAGGTCGGGGCGATCAAGATGGATGACGCCGTGCTCTCGCGCGCAACGGAAAAGATTTCCAGCATCGAAGACCTGAAAGCCCAGATCGCCGGAGCGAACGTCACCCAGCTGTTCGAGATCCTGGTCGCCGGAGCTCTGGCAACTAAATCGTCCGACATCCACTTCGAACCAGAAGCGGCGACGGTCCGTCTCAGGTACCGCCTGGACGGCATGCTGCATGAAATCATTACGCTGGAACCGGCGACCTACCATCGCGTCCTGAACCGCGTGAAGGTCCTGTCGAAGATGAAGCTCAACATCACCAAGGCGCCGCAGGACGGACGCTTCACCATCCGGCAGTCGGACCTCGACATCGAGGTACGCGTATCGGTCCTTCCGTCGGAATACGGCGAGTCGATCGTGATGCGGCTCCTGGACCCGCGCAACATCCGGACGAAACTCGAAGAGCTCGGTATGCGCCCCGATATCCTTGAGCAGGTCCGCGCACAGGTCGCCAAGCCCCAGGGTGCGCTTCTGACGACCGGACCGACCGGTTCCGGAAAGACAACGACGCTGTACGCGTTCATCAACGAACTCAACACGCCTGACGTGAAGATTATCACTGTCGAGGACCCCATCGAGTATCACATCGCCGGCATCAGCCAGACACAGGTGGAACCGGACAAGGGCTACACGTTCGCGTCGGGTCTGCGCGCCATCGTCCGTCAGGACCCCGACGTCATCCTCATCGGTGAGATCCGGGACCTGGAAACCGCCGAAATCGCACTGAATGCCGCCCTGACGGGACACCTGGTACTGTCGACCATCCATACGAATGACGCGGCGGGCACCATCCCGCGTCTCATCGAACTGGGAACGAAGGCGGAGATCATCGCTCCCTCGCTGACGATGGCGATGGGACAGCGGCTGCTGCGCCGCCTGTGCCCGGATTGTAAGAAGGCGACACCGCTCTCTGCCGCGGATTTGAAGGCCGTCCAGGCAGCGGTCACACCGATTGCGGAACGGTTCAAGCTCGGTTCCGTGAAAGACACCACGGTCTACGGTCCAGTCGGTTGCACGAAATGCAACGGAACCGGATACAAAGGCCGGGTCGGCGTCTATGAGGTTTTCGCGATCACCAAGGAGATGGAGCATCTCATCCTCACCTCCCCCGCCGTGTCCGATGTGCGTGATTTAGCAATCAAGCAGGGAATGGTGACGATGCAGCAGGACAGTTATTTGAAACTCTTGGACGGCACTACGTCCATAGAGGAGATCCGCCGGGTCGTCGGGTAGTATACAAAAGGACTTTTCTAACCTGTAGGCAAGGTCCGCATCCGTAGGGACGCGGGACAGGATAATTCCGAGGAGCGATCCAGTCGGAACCAGATCGTCCGAACTAGGAGAGTATCCCGGCCAAACCGGCGTGCGTAGGGCACTGGGATTGGTTGCCTACAGATTAGGAAAGTCCTTGAGCGGAGGTCACTCAGCACAAAGAAAACGCCCGCCCTCCATGCAGCGTTCTAGTAGCTATTGTATTCTATTTTACTATGAGTGTCAAGACTCGAGAAACCGCGATTCAGAACGCCGGACCTGACGATCAGGCCCTTGATTTGGCTCTTCGGCCGAAGAGCTTCGCTGAGTACGTCGGGCAGGAGAAGACCAAGGAGAATCTCCGGGTCATCCTCGAAGCGGCCCGCCAGCGTGGCGACGTTCCGGAGCACGTGCTTCTCCATGGTCCGTCAGGTCTGGGTAAAACGACTTTGGCGTACCTTATTGCCCGAGAACTGAACGCCAATCTCAAGATCACTTCCGGTACCGCCCTGGAAAAGGCGGGAGATGTCGGATCCATTCTGACCGGGCTGCAGGACGGCGACGTGCTCTTCATCGATGAAGTCCACCGGCTCAACAAGCTCGTGGAGGAGGTCATCTATCCGTCCATGGAGAACTTCAAACTGGACATCGTCATCGGCAAGGGCAACGCCGCAAAGACGCTCCAAATCGACCTTCCCCGCTTCATGCTCATCGCCGCCACGACCAAGATCTCGCTTCTTTCAGCCCCGTTCCGGAGCCGGTTCGGCATCAGTTTCCGTCTGGATTACTACACGCCCGGAGAGATCGAGAAGATCCTGCAGCGGTCCGCTGAGCTTCTGCACGTCTCCGCTGATCAGGCCGCGATCACGCTCATCGCCCGCTCCGCCCGTGCCACCCCTCGCGTCGCGAACCGCCTCCTGAAACGTGTCCGGGATTTCGCACAGGTGCATGGTGTCGCGACGATCACTGAAGCGATGGCACGTGAGGCCCTGGCGATGCTTGAGGTGGACGAAGAGGGCCTAGAAGAGACTGACCGTCGCATCTTGACCGCCATCGCGCACACGTTCAATGGCGGTCCTGTCGGGCTGAAATCGATAGCCGCAGCGGTATCGGAAGAAGAGGGCACCATCGAGGACGTCTATGAGCCCTACCTCATGCGGCTCGGCCTCATCGCGCGTACCAATAAGGGACGCATGATCACCGATGCGGGTCGTCGGCATATCGGACTACCGGACCGTCGTTCCCCTCTGGATTTCTGACATGTCAGGCCACAGCAAATGGTCACAGATCAAGCATAAGAAGGCCGCCAGCGATGCGCGCAAGAGCGCAGCGTTCGGAAAGCTATCCCGCGCCATTTCGGTCGCGGCCCGGGACAATCCCGACCCTGCGACCAATGTCCGCCTGAAGAATGAGATTGACCGGGCGCGTGCCGCGAATATGCCCATTGACGGCATCGAACGTGCTATCCGACGCGTCGCCGACAAGAGAGCGGCAACGCTGACAGAAATCCAGCTCGAGTTCATCGGTCCTGGAGGTGTGGCCATCGTGGCGTCAGGCATCACCGATAGCACGAATAGGACGATCAACGAGGTGCGGCAGATCGCCACGCATGCCGGAGTGCGCATGGTGGAGCGTGGAGGTGCTTCGTGGGCATTCCGGCGTACACCAGATGGCATGGAGCCGATCGCACCTGTGACACTGGAACCGACGGACCGACAGCACCTCGAATCATTCCTGGAGTCGCTCGATGAACACGAGGATATCCAGGACATCTGGACCAATGCCGATCTTTGAACGCATCCTCCTCGGTATCGACCCCGGGTATACCCGTATCGGATATGGGCTTGTCCGCGAGCGTGCCGGAAAGTTTGAACCGCTCGAGTGGGGCATCATCGAGGGCCAGGGCGATGACCTTTCCGCGGGCAAGCGGCACGTCGCGAGCGAGCTCGGGACATTGATCCGCCGGTTGAAACCAGAGGCGGCCGCGGTAGAGCGATTGTATTTCGCCAGCAATAAGAAATCCGCGATGGCGGTCAGCGAGATGCGGGGCGTTCTGATGCTGGTCCTCGCGCAACATTCGGTCCCGGTGCTTGAGCTGACCCCCCTACAAGTGAAACAACGTGTCTGTGGTCATGGTCAGGCGGATAAAAAACAAATGCAGAAGATGGTCGCCATGCTCCTGAATATCCACGGGCGCATAGAACCCGATGATGCCGCAGACGCCCTCGGCCTTGCGTTGTGTGCCGCAACGGAACGAACGTATTGACTTGCCTGCCCACGAAGCTACAATATCGCCGTAACCAATTTTTTCTTATGGAAGAAGAAACGTACCTGTTCGACGAGGAACAACCGAAGGAGTCTGAGGTGGATGATTATGACGACGAGGAGGAGAACGAGGACGGAGAGAAGAAGAAAGTTGACGGAGAAGACGAAGAGGAAAAGGAGCTCGGAGACGAAGAACCGATCGATACCTATTGAAACAAAAACACCCGGCGTATGCCGGGTGTTTTTGTCAGGCAACCTTTACCCGTCTCCCCTTTCCCACTTTTATCTCATCCCCTTTCTTCACTTCGTGGTCCCATTTTTTCTGGACTTCGCCGTTCACTGATATCGCACCCTGCGATATGAGGGTTTTCGCCTCGGTCATCGAACGTGCGAGTCCGGCTTCTTTCAGGACCTCGTCGAGCTGACCGGTCACCGTGATGGCGACCGCTTCACTCGCCTCGGAGACGGCTTCTTCGCCGTGGTACATCCTGATGAGTTCAGCCGCCAGTTCTTCTTTCGCCCGCCGCGGATCAGAAACATCGATGGTCTCTTCGGGAACCTCGGTGCACAACCTGAACATCGTCTCGATCATAGAATCATCCTGGGCGAGGATCTTCCTCCGGATTTCCTGCGGACTGTCGTCAACTGCGATAAGTTCTCCTTCCGATTTGCTCATCTTCTTTCCGGACTTCGCATCCACGATGAGCGGTGTCCCCAGCACGATTTTTTCTTTCCCGAGAAGTTCGCGCTCGAACTCGCGGCCGACGAGCATGTTGAATATCTGGTCATTGCCCCCCACCTCGCCATCGACCCGCATCGCGACCGAGTCGTATCCCTGTGCGAGCGGATACAGAAACTCATTGAGGTGGATCGGCTTTGACTGCTTCAACCGCTCTTGGAACATATCCCGCGCCAGCATTTGTTGCACCGTGACCGTCGCAGATAACTTGATGACGTCTGCGAATGTCATCGAATCCAGCCACTCGCTGTTGCGCCGAATCGTATACGGGACGTCGCCGAACAAGGTGGCGATCTGCGTGTCCCAGGTCCGGACGTTTTCCTCGATTTCATCCTCGGTCAGCATCCGGCGTGCCGCCTCCTTACCCGTCGGGTCGCCGATACGTGCGGTGAAGTCCCCGAATAACACGATGATCTCATGACCGAGGTCACGCGCAAGCGCTTTCATAAGAAGTAGGCTCACCGAATGACCGATATGGATGTTCGGTCCAGTCGGATCATACCCAGAGTAGAAGATGAGCCGTTGCTCATCGGCGAGACGGTGTATCGTGTCCTCGCGCGACGGAAACACGCCATGCTCAGCGGTTCGTCGTTGAAGGATCGCTGTTGCGATTTCTTGTCGTGAGAGCGCCATGCCAAGTCATCGTACCGCGCGGCGAAACCGTTGTAAATGCCCGAGTTTTATGGTAAAGTATCGGTCTGTGAAGTTCCCCTCGTTCACCCTTCCCCGAACCCGACTCCCCCGCCGCGGCAAAGTGTCGTGGCGTTCTTTGCTACGACAACTCGGCATCCTTGTGGCTTGGTGTGCAACACTGGGCGTCATCGCGCTCTCGGTTGTCATCATCCATGCTCATCAGACCCTCCCCGATCCGTCATCGCTCGCCACAAGGCAAGTCAAAGAATCCACGAAGATATACGACCGGACCGGAACGATCGTCTTATACGACATTTACAGCGAGGAGAAACGCACGGTCGTCCCGTTCGATCAGATCAGTGACAATCTGAAGAAGGCGACGGTGGCGATCGAGGATAGCCGTTTTTATGAACATAACGGATTCGATATCCAGGGATTCGTCCGTTCGATTTTGTACGATCTCCAGAGCGGAAGTACGTCTCAGGGGGGCTCCACGATAACGCAGCAGCTGGTCGGCAATGCCCTTGTCGGCCGACAGAAGACCATCGAACGCAAGATCCAGGAGCTCATCCTTGCCATAGAAGTCGAACGGCAATTTTCAAAGGACCAAATCCTCGATATGTACCTGAACCAGATTCCGTACGGCTCGAACACCTACGGAATCGAAGCTGCGAGCGAGCTGTACTTCGGAATTCCCGCCGCGCAACTAGATGTCGCGCAGTCGGCGCTATTAGCTTCACTTCCTCAGCAACCGTCCTATCTGTCACCGTACGGCACCCACACCTCGGAACTCATCACCCGGAAAAACTATGTACTTCAGCGGATGCAGGAGCTCGGATATATCACTCCGGATGAGATGAAAGCTGCACAGGCCGAGGATGTCATGGCGCAATTGAAACCGCAAAGTTCAGCAGTTGCCGCCCCGCATTTCGTCGAGATGGTGAAGGATTATCTCATCCAAAAGTACGGTCAGGATATGCTCACGTCCGGCGGTCTGAAGATTGTCACGACACTCGATGCTACGATGCAGCAGGAAGCCAATGATCTGGTCAATAAATACGGAGCGATCAATAAGACCAAATATAAAGCGAGCAATGCGGCACTCGCAGCCATTGATCCGCGCGATGGTTCCGTGCTCGCGTTGGTCGGTTCAGTGAATTACTCCGACGTTGCGAACCAGGGAAACTTCAACGTCATCACCTCGCCGAACCGTCAGCCAGGATCGGCGTTCAAACCGTTCGCATATGCAGTGGCATTTCAGGAAGGCTACCCTGATTCGACGATCCTGTGGGACGTGAAGACCGAGTTCAATCCGAACTGCACCCCGGACGGCCTCCAGAAGAAAGATCCGAGCGGTCAAGATTGCTATCACCCTCAGGACTACAGCGGAACCTTTAGTGGTCCGGTGACTATGCGTTCGGCACTGGACGAATCATTGAACGTCCCCGCGGTCCAGACGCTCTACTTGGCGGGTATCAACAATGTCATCAACCTCGCCACCAACATGGGTATTACCACACTGGGAGATACATCGCGCTGGGGTTTATCACTGGTGCTGGGAGGGGCGGAGGTTCGTCCGATCGACCTCGTCTCCGCATATGGCGTGTTCGCGAATGACGGCATCAGGGTTCCGTGGGGACTCATCAAGGAAGTTGACGCTTCCGATGGAACCGTACTCGAGCAGCGTCAGATCCAACCAACCCGCGTTCTGGATACGCAAACCGCCCGGCTCATGGATGATGTACTTTCGGATAACAACGCCCGTGCGCCTGAGTTCGGCATCAACAACTCGCTTACGCTCCCGGGTCGTCCAGTGGCAGCCAAGACAGGAACCACCCAGGACAACCGTGACGGGTGGGTGGTCGGGTTTACCCCTTCACTGGCAACTGTCGTATGGACCGGAAACAATGACAATTCACCGATGACCGCCGCCGGTGCCGGTATCAGTGCTGCGGGACCGCTTTGGAATGCTTTCATGACCGCGGCACTGGCAGGAACACCAATCGAGTCATTCCCCGCCCCGAATCCCGTCGTCACCGACAAGATAATGCTGAATGGTTCTGTCACGTCATCACAATACCCCACCCCTCATTCGATTCTCTTTTATGTGGATAAGAGTGACCCCTCAGGCCCGATACCGACGGACCCAACACAGGACCCCCAATTCTCCAACTGGGAATGGGCCGTTCAGAATTACAAGGCAACCCACTAACGGATCACGACGTGGGTGATCTGAAGTTTCTGGTCGCGCATCTTCTGTGCCAATAGGGGTGCCCTCAGAAGAAGCTCGCTCGCGAGAGCCTTTGACCGGGTAACGATGGTCAGGCGCGCGCGGTGTTCGTCGTATGTAATTTCGATTGCCTCAGGAGAAATCTTAGGAAGTTCAGTCTGAAGGAACGCGCACACGACACCTGTCGCAGACACCTGCGCATCATCCTGCCGTATCAGCCCGACCGCACGTCGGCGGAGACGCTCACTAATAGGTCGGAGCATGTGTATCAACCACGGAGCGGCATCACTAAATACACAAGCGTATCACCGTCGTCCGGCCGAAGCACGAATGGGCTTCCTTTTCCAGTGTACTCAATGACAACATTCTTCGTCGGAATGATTTTCAGTCCATCCATAACATAGTGATGATTCAACGAGATCTCGAATGTATCGCCTTTCAGGTTCGCTTTTGTACTCGCCTGTCCCTCTCCGCGACTTGCGTTCCGTGCTGATACCAGAAGCGCAGCATCGTTACATTCGATTTTCACATCAGAAACACTTGAACTAAATAACGCCGCAATCCGGATCGCACTCATAAGTTCCTCTTTATCAACGAGTACCCTACTGAGACTCCTGTCGGGAATGACTTTTTGGTAGTCCGGGTATTTCCCATCGATAAGTCGGGAAACGAGTTCGAATTCAGGGTGAGAAACGGCTATCTGATTGCTTGCGATACGCAACACGACATCCCCCGATAAACCGGTGGTTATACGGAGAAGTTCCATGACAGCGCTTCGAGGGATGATCACTGAAACCTTCGAGTCCTCCGTGTGGGGGGAGTTTTTTTCAACAAGCCGGAAGCTATCCGTTGCTGCAAGAGTGATGGAGTTTTTTTCTGTTCGGAACAACGCACCAGCTAATTCGGGACGCGCATCTGAATTTGAAATAGAATCAGCAACCACGGCAAGAAGTGACTGAAAACTATGGATGGGAATATTGACAACGGTTCCGCCGTCGAGTTTCGGAATGATCGGATACTCCCCAGCATCAAAACAAAGGATTGATGTTTTATACTCTCCCGCTTTCACATCGAGGGTGTTCTGGTTCGTCATCAAAGAAACGGTGTCTGTTTTTGATGCTCGGACGAGGTCCGAAAGGATTCGTCCCGGCACAGCTATCCTCCCCTCTTTTTCGGTTTTCGCACCGATGACCGCTGTCACACCGATCTCAAGATTCGTCGCGGAAAGGAAAAGATGCCCATTTTCGGCACGGAGGAGGATGTTCGACAGGATCGGAAGCGCTGCGTTTTTTGCGGTTACCCGTTCAACGATGCCAAGCGCACGATCCAGATTGTCACGATGTACGATGATGTTCATTGTGTAGTGATAGTACTCTTATATAACTAAATACTTACTACTACTATCATTATGTGTGTGGATATGGGGATAACCGATGATTGATCGTCGGGATACCCGCGATACAACAGGTAAATGTATCTGCAAGAATTGCGCGGTGAAGTGGGATTGATGGTGGAAAAAAAGTAGAAATGTCGGCATAGAACATGGACGGGATCCTGGGTCGATGAATAAAGACGGTCGTAGTGAACCCACTACCAACACGCTATCCCCAGGTTACGAATGATCGAATGAATCGTAGATCCTCTGACGGATGAGGGTGAGTTCGTTCTTTAACGGTTCATCAACCTGCTCTTCCCGTTTAATCTTTTCACATGCATGGATGACCGTTGAATGATCGCGTCCACCAAGCTTCAGGCCTATCTCCGGGAACGAGAGTTTGATTTCTTCCCGAAGAAGATACATTGCGACCTGCCGTGGTTTTACGACTTCTTTTTTCCTGCTTCGACGGGTCAGATCGGCTGGTCCGATATTATAGAAATCAGCCACCGTCTTCAGGACCGCCTGCGGGGATGTTTTCCGGTATGGGACCGAGAGATAGGCGTTTAAGAGGTTCTTCACCTCCTTCAACTCCGGAGTTCGGTTATAGATCTGCGAAAGCGCGATGATCCGGTTCAACGCTCCCTCGAGCTCACGGATGTTCTTCTGCACATGCGTTGCGATATACGCCAGGACGTCATCATCGATATCGGTGTTCCGTTCCGCAGCCTTCGCCTTAATGATAGCGAGCCGGGTCTCGAAGTCCGGGGCGCCGATATCAGCTACCATGCCGCCCATGAGACGGGACTGAAGACGCTCCTCGATCGCAGGGATCGCCTTCGGGGTACGATCGGAGGTGATAACAACCTGCTTGTTGCGGTTGTGAAGTTCATTGAAGATGGTGAACACGATTTCCTGAGTCTTATCCTTACCGGCGATGTACTGGATATCGTCGATGATCAGTAGATCTAATCGTGAATACAGGTTCTTGATCTCCTCGATGGTGCGATTTCGGATCGCTTCAACGATGGTCGCGGTCAGCTTCTCCGCGGACGTATAGAGCACTTTCCGCTCTGGCGTCTGTGTCAGTACCTTATTCCCGATAGATTGAACAAGGTGCGTCTTTCCGAGGCCGACACCTCCATAGATAAAGAGTGGATTATGAAGGTGACCCAGGTTTGCGGCGACTCCCTGTGCGCAAGCGAACGCAACGTCATTTGATGACCCGACGATATATGAATCGAATGAATACTTCTTGTTCAGGTATGTCGTCCGGTCGACGTCATGCGCCTGATCGGCGACGGTCTGATCCTGGAACTCGCGCTCAACGATGGCTTTCGACAGTGTGTCATACCGGATCGGTTCGGGCTTCGGTTGGCCGACGATATATTTGACTTCACGTATCTCGTTGGAGAGTTTCCGTATCGAGGTGAGGATTTGCTTATTGAATTTATTCTCGAGCCACTCCTTAACGAATCCGTTCGGGACACTGACCGTCACCGACGTCTGATCACGCGAGACGATTGTCGTATTCTTGAACCATGTCGTGAAGTGCGCGCGCGAAAGCGACACCTCCATCTCGCCCAGCACCGTCTTCCAGAGTTCTTCGGGGGTCGTGAGAGACATGCGTGTGGAGAAATTCGTGCCGCCAGTATACCGCGCACGCACACCCCCTCAAGCACGCGTGAACCGCCAATTCGTTGATACCGTGTGTATAACAGGTGGACAACACGCGTAAATATTGACCGAGGCGTTCAAACGTAGTAGATTGCTCCTATGAAAGTCACCATATACCGGCCGAAGAAGACGAAGCGCCTGCGCAAGCACGGGTTCCTCTCACGAATGCGGTCAAAGTCCGGCAGAACGGTTCTCGCACGTCGCCGAAGCCGAGGCAGGGCCCGCTTGACGGTTTAGGGGTGCCAAGTATGGCACTTCCCAAACAGAAACGGCTCTCCAGCGCTGCGCTGGGGGTCTTGGTTCGGACAAAGCCGCTCGCATATGATGAGTATTTCTCCGTGCGGGCGACTCATGGTCGCGTTGGAGGATTCCGTTGCGCGATCATCGTTCCGACGGCGATCGAATCGCGCCCCGCGAAGCGGAACCGCATTCGGCGCGCCTATGCTGAGGCAATCCGCTTGCTCATCCGCACGCATGTGCCGGCGCAAGGGTCGCAATGTATCGTGATGGTCCGGAAAGCCGATCTTCCGTCTGCCGCTGAGCGTCGGCGCAGGATTTTGGAGCTTCTGATGAAATCTGATATCGTCAGCAGATGATCCGCGCGGCGATCATTTATTGTATTCGGGTGTTCCAGGCGGTCTCTCATGCGGCTCAGGCGCAGGGGCTTCCATTGCTAGCGTTCACCTCATGCCGCCAATGGCCGACCTGTTCTGAGTACGCGATCGATGCGATACGACGGCATGGTACGGGACGGGGTTCGTTGATGGCGGTACGGCGCATCATGTCATGCCATCCGTTCGCGACGAACAGGATATAACTCATGGGAAATCTCTTCCTCCAAATCATCGAGCGTCCCCTTCTGAACTTGACCATGCTGCTTTATGGGACGATCGGATTCGCCGATCTGGGACTCGCGATCGTCCTCATGACGATCGTCGTCCGGCTCGTGCTTCTTCCATTGTCACTGCGCACCGCCCGGACCCAACGGGAAATGGGTAAGCTTGCACCGGAGTTGGAACGCATCAAGGAGAAACACAAGGGAGACACGGCTGCGCAGTCGGAGGCGGTGATGAAGCTGTACAAGGAGCACAACGTGAACCCGCTTGCGGGCTGCCTGCCGCTCCTGATCCAGATTCCGCTGCTTCTCGGTCTGTACCGGGTGTTCATCCTTCTCATCAAACCGGAGGCCCTGACCCTGCTCTACTCCTTCATTCCTCATCCCGGCAGTATCAGCAATCTCGCGTTCGGTTTTCTCGACATTTCGACGCCGAGCCGCATTCTTGCTCTTGTCGCAGGATTGCTCCAATTCGCATTGGGTCGCATGATGAGCTCATCCCAACAGGGAGCACCGGCTGCTGCAGCGGCTATGAACAAGCAGATGATGTACCTGCTGCCGGTCATCATCGTCGTCATCGGTTGGAGTTTGCCGGCGGGTCTGTCGCTGTACTGGGCGGTCACCACGCTCTTCTCCGTCGGAGAGCAGTTGTATATTCGACGAGCATCGGGCATACTGCCCGCATGAACGCGATGTCCCATGAAGAACTGAAAATTGTCGTTGACGAGATGCTTGCCCGCCTCGGTGTCGAGGGGGCGGTGCAGGTCATGCAGCCTGCGCCCGAAGCACCCACGACGATCTCCATAACATCCGATGATGCCGCGAAATATCTCATCGGCAAGGGCGGACAGACACTGCAGGCACTTGAGCACATCGTCCGGCTCATGTGGTCTCGCAAGGCCGGGGCATACACCAACATAGTCGTCGATGTGAACGACTATCGGCGTGAGCAGGCGGCGAAGGTCACTCAACTCGCCCACCAGGCTGCCAGTCGTGTCCGTATGAGCGGGAAGTCGGAAGCCTTGGACCCCATGACAGCGGCAGAGCGGCGCATCATCCATACGGAACTTGCCACCTACAATGATCTGGTGACCGAGAGCATCGGACAGGATCCGAACCGTCGGGTGGTCATCAAGCCGCTCTAGCGGTCAGCGTCAGATCGAGACCGAGAAGAGCCGATGGTCGAACAAATTCGTGAATACGAAGGAGTTCCCTGATGCAGTAATGACAGGATTGATGACGCCAAGGAGCGTACCGCTCGGTGGCGTCCATATCGTCGTCTGGGTACCCGTCGCGGTGTCGATCGAGACGATCGCATCAACGGTCGCGGTCTTCGACGCGGATACGTCACTGGTGAGCCCCGTACCGACAGGAACGCCGCACACGATACGGGCTCCGTCTGGAGTCCAGGCGCACTTGTCGGCGCTTGTGGTGAGTCCCATGGGCATGTCCGTTCCCAAGGTAAGATCATGAACGAACAACTCGACTCCTTGTGTCGCGACGAATGCGGAGTACAAGACCTGCTTCCCGTCCCGAGACCACGTTGTCGAGAGATTTTCCTGATTAGCGAGTACGAACGTAAGCCAGCCGTTCACGCCGAGCATCGATAAATCCCAGCCAGTTTGGTCGGGTCGACGGCTCGTGAGCGCGAGCATGTCGTTCGTGGGCCAACTCAAGGCGTCTTCGACGATACGCGTCTGGAGGACGGCGTGTCTCGCCGTCCCATCGGCATTGCTGGTATAAATCGCCCGGTGGTCACCGTTAGTGGCGAAGAACGCGATGCTTCGTCCGTCGCGTGACACGGTCAGTGCGTCGATATCGGTGCCGAGATCCGAGGTTTGTCCGGTACTGAAATCATGCCATCGATAATCTGTGCCGGTCCCCTGCTGGACTTCGATGATCGCCTGCGACGATCCAGGAAGCCACCAGCCGTTCACGAATCCCTGGATCTTTACATCGGAGATGGCGACCGCTGTCCCGCTGTCCGGATTCACACTGAAGGCTCGGCCGAGTCCGTCGAAGTAACGGATACTGTCCTGATTCGTGCTGTCCAGCGCCGGTGCATAGACCGGTCCGGTACTCAGCGCTTTCGGAGTCTGCTGCCTTCCAAGCGCAGGAAGTGGAGTTGATGTCGTATCCATGGCAGCGCCGATAGACGCGGTCTGCCGAGTATGTGCGGAACCGCTCATCACAAGTGACCACACCATACTTGCGCTCACCACCACGGCAACCCCGGTCGCGACTTGAAGGATACGGAGCTTGTTCGTGCGACGTTTCGGCAGCAAATTCGGTTGGTGTCCGTGCATACGATGATTCTAGACGACCGGAACGATATCCGTAACGGGATTAGTCACCTGTTGTCGTTGTGCCCGGCCGATCAAACGCTGTTCCCTGTCTATCGCATCCTGCTCAGCGGCGACAGCATTGATGACTGCCGCCGAGAGTTGCGCTTCGAGATATTCCCGCTCGAAGCGTTCCAGCAACGTGATCCGCTGGTCCAGTATCTGATACGCAAGCATCTGCGCACGAGCTTGTCGGAATTCTTTCTGCTGGTGAAAAATCACCTGTACGACCTTCGCGATCTGCCAGGGTCCGAGATCGATGATGGGCACGGACTCCAATAGCTCGACAATGGCAATATTCATGAGGATGCGCGCTTTGTAGACAACAAAATCGGCTCCCTTACCCATCGTGGACGGATCCGTCCTTTGTATGAGGTTCGCTTGACCGGAACTCTGCATCGTCGATCGAAGCCTGCGGAATTGCTGGTCTAGATCGCGACGGAGGATTCGATTCGCTTGGGCAATGCGTGCCGTCTCTTCGTTCATCCTCTTCACTCGTTGCTGAGCAAAATACATGGGAATACCGACACAAAGCGCGGTGAAGACCGAGGCTGCGATGCCGATGATCCAACCGATAACCGGCACTGCTTCAACGGCGTCCTTCACGATACTCAATAAGTCCGCGAGTCCCGCGGCTATCAGGAGAAGTCCAAGGAATACATAGGCGGTGTGGCGTGCACGTCGTCGGAACGTCATGAGTTGCTGCCGTCTCTGCTTCTGGCGCTGGATATTCCGCTGACGCACCTGAACGACCTGCTGGTCCAGGGCGGCAAGCGAAACGAGCGTCCGTTGTGTCGGCGCGGGAGCGGTTCTCGGTGCGCGTATGTCCGTCGTATCCGCCATCAGGAGGTTTTACCTATCTGGGCCCACTCTTCTTTTGCCTTCTCGATTTCCAGGAGTTGCTTGGGGTCCGATGTGATGATCTGATCTTCTGCGTATGACGCGAGAACCCGAATGCCGACATGATTGGAACCAAGGAAGAACAATCCGAATCCGACACGCGCCTCAAGGAGGTAGAACTTCTCTGAATCCGTCAGGTTGAACGTCTGTTGGACAATGTCGATGGCGGCCGGAGATTGCTTCATCAGGATCTGCATCGACGAGTTCGTCACGATGGCCTTGCCCTGTGGCGTAGAGAGGAAATCCGGAATGTCCTGCGAGATGGTCGTCAGACCGCAGTAATATTTGCGTCCCCGTTTGGCGATGTTGAACAGGAAGTCGGCACCGACCGGAAACTTCATCACCCACCACGCTTCGTCAACCATCAGGAGGCGTTTCTTGCGTTCTCGCCGTACCTGCGCCCAAATGTAATTCAAGATGGAGTACATCGCGATGGGACGCAGCTCGTCCTCCAGGTCGCGGATGCCGAACACGATGAGTTGGTTGTCCAATCGGACATTGGTCGGATTATTGAGGAAACCCGCGAACGTGCCGGTCGTGAACTTCTGAAGGCGGGTCGCCATGCGCTCGGCGCCCGTCGTTCCTTCCAAGACGCTCTGCAGGTCCGATAGGATCGGTGGGGCAAGCTGTGAGAAATCCGCATCGGGCACGATGTCACGGAGCGCGTACGTTTGGATGATCGCCTGGTCTAGCATCGCCTCTTCTTCAGGGGCGAGCTCGCCGCCCATGAGAAGTTTGATGAGCCCCGAGACGTTCAACACGTGGGAGTTGAACACGTCAGCCCAAGTCTCTTCGTCTTTCGGTGTCGGCAGATCGAACGGATTGATGTGCTGGTCGGAGTTGATGGTGACGCGGATATTCGTACCTCCCACCGTATCGGAGAGGTATTTGTATTCATCCTCCGGATCGATGACCAGCACCTGTGTGCCGAATATCATGTAACGCAGGATTTCCAGCTTTACCGTATAGGATTTTCCGGCGCCGGCCTTGGCGAACACGACGGAGCTGGAGTTCTCCAAAGAGAATCGGTCGAACAGCACCAGCGAATTATTGGACGTGTTGATGCCGTACAGGATGCCCTCGTTACTGGTCAGATCGCTGGACACGAACGGGAAGGTGCTCGACAGCGGTTGCGTGTTCATCGCCGACGACGCCTGGATCTTGTCGTCCGCCAACGGTGCGGTCGTCTGGAATCCTTCCGCCATGCGGAACGTGGTCTGTTTCAGGTCGACCAGCGCGCCCTCGAGAATGCCGCGGATCTGTTGTTCTCCGTCGTCGAGTTCCTTGGGACTGGCGGCATAGAGCGTGAAGTAGAGTCCGACACGGAAGAACTTCTCCGTCCCCTGCTGGAGCGAATCTCGGAGCGCCTCGATGTCGTTCGCGGCGGTCTCCAAGACCGGACTGCGAAGCTTGCCCGCGGCCTCCTCCTCCATCATTTGCGCCTGGATTCGCGTCAGTTGGTCACGAAGCCGCTTCAGGACTTCAGCGGTGGTTTCGGGATTCACATACAGTGCAATGTCCTGCACGCGGTCCATGTTGATGATCGGCGAAAGCCAATTCGTGTTCAAAAACCGCGGGTATGTCGCGACGAAAATGGTGCGCGAGTACTTGTCGCCGATCTGCAGATACCCGGGTGATACCTGGAGCGCGGACGGTGCGATGGATTGGATGATGTCGTCGGCCATAGCTAGGCGGTCTTCGAGGGTGCGGACGGTACGACGGGGTTATACAGGTCGTGGAACAGTTTCCTGAGCTCGTCCTGAGCAAGTACGTGCCCCTTCATGCCCATGCCCGACAGGCCACCCAGCACGAAGTCAGCACGTTGAGAGAGCTGCTGTTGATAGGCGGCAAGTTTCTCGGGGGCCAGTCCTGCAGGTGCGGACGCCTTCTTTTTGAACATGCCGGTGATACCGGAAAGCATCCCCTTCTTGGCCTCGCCTGCATCGGCGGTTGCGGTGAACTCCAGCACGACGAAGAACCGTTTGGACATGATGTTGGAGAGTTCCGAAAGTTCGTTGATATATCGCGCATACTCATCGGCCTGGACCTTGAGCAGCTCATTGGTCAGGGCTTCCTTCGCCGTCTGCACCGTAGCGATGTAATTGGAGACATCAAACCGACGGGACTGGATGACGATCTGGATGGGAAAATCGATGGAGTTCAGGAACGCCTCGAACTGCTGAAGGATCGCCCCCTGTTCGTCAGACGACCTGAGATCGAAGTTGATGGCATTGACCTCGACGATCGCACGCAACGAGCCGTCCTTGAGGACGATGACGTTATCGGCCATCTCTTTCAGTTGTACCAGGTCGGTGGTGGACGGTGCTGCCATATCAATGAGGAGTGATCGTACTGCTGGGTGGGCGATATTCGTACCGTTTTGGGTTCAGCGCGAACGACAGCATGTACGCGAGGTAGTTCAACAGCGGCTGACCATCCACTTTGGCGAACGCCAGAGCGGCGAAGAATCCCAACGTCGGGATCGCGAGCACGGCGAGAATGAGTTTATTCGATATAAAAATCCACTCCATCGCGAACACGCTCACGCCACCCGCAATGAACAGGAATTGCTTGAGCGTCAGCGGCCCGATGAGCTTGGTCTCGGTCTCGATGAATTGTGGCACCTGGTACCTCATGGCGTCTCCGGCGGCTTCCGTAAATCTATTATATTACGGGGCGGCATATTTGGCCCCATTGACGCCGGACGCTGGACGGTCAGTGGCGGCACCGTCTTCAGTGTAGGAGCAGGCTCTTCCATTGGTTTTGGGGTTGCGATTTGGACGATGCTGGCGGAGAGCTGTTCGCTGTTCGCGATACCGAGTTTCGTGAGCAGGCCGGGAACCTGATCAGCGGCGACATCACCTAGGACCAGGAAGCCGACGAGCTTGGCGATTGCTACGGCATACTCTTCCCCCACCGAAAACGTCGACAGGAGAGTTAGAATCCGTCTGGCGACGTCGGGAGAGGTTATGATTTCCCTCTTGTTCAGGGGTAGTGCGACGAATTGCTCAAAGAACGGAGAAAGCTCTTCAGGATTCTTCCCTTGTGTGAGTGCTATATATGGACTGCAATTTGATTCATCTACGGGCATTGTTATGGTCTTGGTCGGATTCCGGAAGCAGCAAGTATACGTTGCAATTCAGTGGCCTGGACAGGACTCGCGCTACGGACGAGATTCAGGTATTGATCGAGCTTTCTCATCCGACCACTGATTAGCTGGTCGACGTTCGGCGTTGCCCAAGTTGGATCGGCAAGTTTCTTATCAATCAGACTGAGGATACCCCCACTGTCCAAAGATCCGAAGTTCGCTTCAACGATTTCTGCGGGCGACCTGCGTGTACCAGTCGAGTTGATATATAAACCTGAACCTGC
>DATKOD010000027.1:0-3339 GCA_035524755.1 Minisyncoccota bacterium | reverse complement strand
AGATACCGCTCTGCAATAACACGCCGTAGCTGCTCCCCGTTTCATCAAACAATTCGTCATTGAGAACGTGCAGTCCGCTGGTGCCACTGCCTCCAGTGACCGCATCGTTTCCTGTGCAATCATCGACGACGGAGAATCCCTCGATGGTCACATCGTCAGCTCCTACAGCTATCATGCTGTTTGCATCGCAAATGTCATCGAATATCTCGGGAGCGCCTTCGGCCGGTCCCCGACCCGATTCAGGAACGGACCCCTCCAGCGTGAGCGGCTTGTTAATATCGATTTCTTCATCATACGTTCCCGGCGCGACATGGATCGTTCCGCCATCCGCAACGGCATCGATGCCGCCCTGGATGGTTGCGAACGCGTCCACATGCCAGACGTGTCCTCCGGCATTTTCTGGACCGTTCCAGGCGGAATCCACGTACATCACATGTGAATTGCCCAGCGACACGACGGTGTTCGCCGGAAGGAGATTTCCAGCCGCATCCTGTATCGTGTCCCGGGTCGGGTTCAGCGTGATACTTCCGGAAGCATTTTCGGCGATGGGAGGATCACTGGTGAATGTGAGGCCAACCTGGGTATGCGCCTCATTACTTGAAGACGCGACGATGTCGACGGTTCCCTGGCCATTGATGGTAAGCTGGCCGAATTCATTGTCTCCGCAGATCGAGCCGATACCGAAGTCGCAACTTCTTCCTGTGATCGGTTCCGAGAAGGAAATGCTGGCGGTGTCGGGCCCGGTGATGTATCCGGACACGACCGTCGGTGCCGCGGTATCCACGCCTTCCGTCGTTGCCGTATCGATATCGCCATCGCCAAGCGGATTGCTGTTCGCCGTCATCGGCGTCACATCGTCGTCATCCGTCACAGACACCGTGACTTCGGATCCCGAATCGTTCGCACCGACACTGATTCCCGACTCACCGGCATCGGTGATGACGAATGTGCCCGAGAGGTCGCTTGTCTCGTCATCATCAACGCAGTTCAGTGGTTCGGTGCCGGTGAGGCCATACTTCGTCAGGTCCACGGTCGCTGTCGTTTCTGCTTCGTCGCATCCGCCATCAGCGTTGCTGACGTTCGCGTCGACGGTGATGGAGTCTCCGATGTTCGCATACCCGTTCGAATCTGCATCATCGCTCAGGGTCAATTGAACCGAATTGATGGTGATACTCCCCTCATCCGCGCGCACCGAATGAGGAGCATACAGTGCGACGCCGACGATAACGGCGAGAACGACCGCGACTGTCTTAGCGCGATACTGAGGGAGTTTCATGGCGTTGGAGTGTCGGTTGGTACGGGGCTGTCGGAGGGTGCTGGGGTCGGAGTGTCGGATGGAGTCGGGACTGGCTCCGAGACGCTTGCCGGAGGCGCAAGGTCGGGAGTCGGAGCTACGGTCGCGCTGACCGAAGCGGTCACATCAGGAGGTGGGGGCGGCGTAGGGATCGTGGGTGTCGGCGAATCAGGCGTCGGCGAGGGCGTGGAACGGAACGTGTGCGGCGATTGCACCGCCAGCGCGACCCAGTTGAATCCGGTGTCCGCGACGGCGTCGGCACCCAGCGAGATGGTGAACCCGTCGGTATCGGTCTCCGACACGGTGTACGACGGCATACTGGCGGTCGCGGTGACCGCAAGCGTCACGTTCACGACGGGCGCCTCCTGATACGGCTCGTCAAAGGTGACGCGTACGCTGCGCGTTCCGGCCGTGACCACGGCGAATCCGGCGGTGTCGGCGTTGAAGTACGGGCGGCCGAAGAACACGGTGTCAGCGAGGAAGTTCACCGCGGAGCCGGACTGACCGATCGAATCCACACGCAATCCGCCGTTGATCGTGATGGGTCCGGTGAACGTGAGCCCGCTCGACTGCGACGCTAGCATTGCGAGATTTAACGGCGGCGCGAAGCTCAGACTTGCGAGGCGCGATTCTACGTCCTCCACACGGGACGACAGCGTTCCGATGGCTGCGCTCTGACTGGCAAGTTGTTCCATGATGCGTGTGTCCGCATCGGTGAGCATCGCGCGGGTGTCCAGTTCGAACGTGTTCAGTTCGGCGGCCTGCGAGGCGAGCACGCTGATGTTGCGCACCATGTCGTCGAAGTCGATGCTCACCGAGCCGATGCGCACCGTGTCCGCGGAGAGTTCATGGGTCGTGACCGTCGGCGCGACGATGTCCAGTCCCGCAACGAGACGATCGGTGTACACCAGCGACGAGGATGCCGGCGTCATATCTACAAGCGAAGTCAAAAGCTCGGCTGCGGGTTTCGATGTCGCGCCCTCCATGCTATCGCCGTTGAAATACCCATTTTTCACGTACATGGTGACGTACCCCAGCGAATCTGGAGAGTCGAGATCCTCCAGCGCTTGTCCGATCACTGGTCCCGCCTTCGTCGCCTTCATACCGATACCCGGGATGCTCGAGGCCGTGATGAAATCCCCGGCCTTGATGGGACCGTTCTCGGTGGACACCTTCACCGGTACGCGCCCGGACAACGCGACGATTCCCATGCTCCCCCGGATCGTGCCGTCGTCCAGTACCAGGCCGGGGTTCGACGTGATCACACCCAGGAGGTTCCGGTCATATGCCTCGGTGCTCCGCCGCACGCCGTTGGGAAGCGTTGGATCGATACTGACCACCTCGCCCGGCTGCAGGTCGGTCTCGTTGGTCGGGTAGCTCTCCGCCACGTCGACGCCGGTGGCACCGATCTCCATGATGGTCATCGTGATGTTTCCGAACGTCGGATTCGCACTGCCGGCCGCCGCTTCGTTCGCTTCGCCACAGAGCGTGTATCCTTGTGCCGACGTCGTGCCCGGGGAATCGATGACACTGAAGGATATGACGACATCCTGCAGAGGGTCGGATGTAAGGCCGTGAATATCCGGACCGACCTGAGTTCCTGCGCACCCGCTGGTCCCGCGACGCACGCGCAATATTCCATAGTCATCGCTGTCATCCACACCGATGAACTCGACGCTGCCGGTGATCAACACGCGAACGCCGATGGAATCCGGGGTGATGGATGGGGCGGTGGAATCCAGGATGTCGGTTTCGCTTGCGGGGACACAGGTCGTCGGGTAGGTCGCGGTGCACATGGAACCGTTCGCCAGCTGATTGCTCGTGGTGTCGGTCACGCTTTCCGCCGATACGTGCCGGCAATCTTTCCAGACACCGCCCTCGTAGCATCGGAACGTGGACGTTGATGCGTTATAGTACATGGCTCCATTGGCGCCGGTGGGATCTCCCGCGTTGCTTTTCACATCCAGCATGAACAGGCCGGGCGTGGTGGTACCAGTCCCACCCGTACCGACTTGGATATTTCCGCTCGATGAGATGAACAGACG
>DATKOD010000026.1:0-21654 GCA_035524755.1 Minisyncoccota bacterium | reverse complement strand
ACCTTCAGTATCACGTGCACTTATCCTGACGGGACAAGTGGCACGACCACGAAGACGTTCGCCGTCGATAAATCAAGCTGTCCATCGGCGACGCCAAGCCCGACTCCGACGCCGACCGGAGGCGGAGGCGGAGGCGGGGGCGGAGGCGGAACCGGATCGTGCCACTGGCAGAACCCGGACGAGCGCCAACTCGCTTCATGTGCGTGTTCGTATGACGGAAACAGATCCAACCTCTGTCATGTTTGCGCTCCGGCATGGCAGGAGGGAGATACCCAATACACGGATGCTCAGTGGACTGCGTGGGACAATCTTGGCCTGTGCCGGCCCTCCTGTCCGGCCATTGACCCGTATCAGACCGAACGGACTATGCCGAACGGTTCCCAGTTCCCGCTGCCTCAGGGATGCGTGGAAAAACCGTCTGACTGTCCTGATGGGTATCATGCATTCGGTGACACTGTCTGCCAGCCGAACGCCACATCCACGGCGACTCCTACCGCTACTCCGATTCCCACAGCGTCCCCGACCGCTACCCCGAGCGCCACTCCGACCGCTACTCCGAGTGCATCCCCCACTGCGACCCCGACCACTTCACCGACGGGAATTCCGGTTCCACTTGGTCTGACACTGACGGTGGGTGGCGCGAACCTCACGACGAACGCGCCGGAGTCCACGACCGTAAGCGCCACCGACGGACAAATTGTATCCGTCATCGCGATCCTCTCCAATCCGCAACCGGCTACGGGTCAAGCATTGACCAACGTCCTCGTGCAGGCATCATTGCCAGCCGGTATCGCGTACATCGCAGGAACAACGACCATCGACGGAGCGACTGCCCCCGATGGTGTGGTCAACACGGGCATCACACTGGCATCGATTGGACCGTCGCAATTCCATCGGACCGTGTTCAACGTTAAGATCGATGCGAGCATGTTTCCGGTCGGTTCATCGCAGGCGATCGTCAGGGTTAATGCGTCCGCATCAGGCATCACGCCGCAGTCGGGTCAGCTGATCATCACGATCACCAAGGGTGTCGTGCAACCAGGTGCGGTGCAGACCGGTCCAGCCGATGCCGTACTCCTGGCGTTCCTGGTATCCGCGGTCACGACGTTGCTCTATGTATCGTACACGCACACGTCGGTCTATCGCCGACATGAACTTGAACAGTTTGGACGTGAGCGTGGGCCATTGGACTTCCGTTCCTGAACCCGTTACAAGGGGTGAAGGCATGAATGCACCCGTCGCGTCCGGTCTTGCAGCTCCGGTCACCTCACTGCGCTCTATCGGAGCCCGTTCTGCCGCGCGGCTCGCGAAGCTCGGCATTCGCACCGTCCGGCATCTTCTCTGGCATCTTCCCAGTCGGTACGAGGATTACAGCCAGAACGTACCTATCGCGAACATCGTCGCGGGAGAAAAGCAGAGCGTTCACGGAGAGATCGTGACGATTTCCACGCGCAACATCTGGCCGCGGCGTCTTACGATCACGACGGCCGTCATCCGTGATGGCACCGGAGGGATCCGTGCGGTGTGGTTCAATCAGCCATATCTGGAAGAAACACTGCCCGAAGGCACGAAAGTATCGCTTGCGGGCAAGGCGGTTCTGGACAAGCGGGGCCTTTATCTCTCGGGCCCCGCATACGAGAAATACACAGGAGACGTCGCGCCGGTCAGTGATGAGCTGAAGCACACCGGCCGACTTGTGCCTGTCTATCCCGAAACCGAAGGAGTGACATCGAAATTTCTCCGGTATCTGGTGAAGCCGGTCCTGGAGACGCTGAACATCCGCGATCCTCTGCCCGTGACCGTACGGCGCCGGTTCGGGCTCATCGACCTCGCCGAAGCGGTGCGTACGATCCACTACCCTGATTCCGTAGAAGATGTTCCTGCGGCACGGTCACGTCTCGCGTTCGATGATCTTCTTGTTCTTCAGCTGAAAGCATTGACCGAACGCCGGCTCTTGAACCTTCAGCGCTCACCTGCGGTCACAATGGATACCGCGTATATGCGCTCGCTGGTTGCAGGTCTTCCGTTCAAGCTGACGCGCGACCAGCGTATCGCCGCCCTGGAGATTCTTCGTGACATGGAGCGCCCATTCCCGATGAATCGCCTCATGGAGGGAGATGTCGGTTCCGGCAAGACGGTCGTCGCTCTTCTGGCGGGACTCCACGCCGCGCGGCAGGGCTGGCAGACGGTAATTTTGGCACCGACCGAGGTCCTGGCCCGACAGCACGCCGCCGTGGCGCTTGGGTTACTGAAGAAATCCCCCGGTGTCAGGCTGGCATTGTTGACGGGCACCGAAGCGGCGTTGGATGGGGTTACGGTCACCAAGACGCAGGTAAAACACGCCATCCGTTCCGGATCTGCGGCGCTGATTATCGGGACGCACGCGCTTCTCCAGGACGATGTCTCATTGCCGCGGCTGGCATTGGTGGTTATCGATGAACAGCACCGATTCGGCATCCAACAGCGCGCAGCACTCGTTGTATCCAGAAGAAATACCAAAGGCACGGTACCCCATCTTCTCTCGATGACAGCAACGCCTATCCCCCGCACGCTCGCACTCACCATTTTCGGGGATTTGGATATTTCCATTTTGCGTGAGAAACCAGCCGGCCGTCAGCCGATCGAAACGAAGATCATCGATGCGTCGAAACGCAATGAGATGTACGGTGAAATTCGAGAGCAAATCCGCCTGGGGAGGCAAGCGTTCGTCATCTGTCCGGTCATCGAGACTATGGCTCCGGCCGACACGGGCACCGGCCGTCAGCGCCGCTTCAACCCTCTTTGGGCACAGGCGAAGGCCGTTGAGGATGAACACAAGCGGCTGTCTTCGGATGTTTTCCCTGATTTGAAGATCGCGATGCTCCATGGACGGATGAAAGCGGACCAGAAGGAGCGCGTCATGCGCGAGTTCAAACAGGGATGGTTCGATATCCTCGTTTCAACGTCGGTCATCGAGGTCGGTGTCGACGTTCCCAACGCGACAGTGATGCTCATTGAGGGGGCCGAGCGGTTCGGCCTGGCGCAATTGCACCAGTTCCGAGGCCGGGTCGGACGTGCCGAGCACCGATCCGTCTGTTATCTCGCACCGACCGAGGACGGCACCGCATCAGCACGCCTCCGTGCACTGGTCGGTACCGACGATGGATTCAAATTGGCGGAAGCGGACATGAAATTGCGTGGTCCCGGAGAATTTTTCGGGCTGAAACAATCCGGCATGCCCGATCTCACCATGGCGGCGCTCGCCGATGTGGAGCTGATCAAAAAGGCGCGCCTTGCGGCACGGCTCATCATGAAGTCGGATCCGACACTGTCACGCACACCGCTGTTGCGTGAACAGCTCGAGCAGGCGCGGACGTTCGTCCACGCGGAGTGATTTTCAGCGCTGCTTCGGAGTGACCCAGAAGCCCATGTATTTGCCGAGCATGAGTCGGGTTTGGGCGTCCAGCGCAGGAATTGCGCCAAACAGAATGAAATTGATCGGGAACAGGACCCACTGAAGCACCATCCATACATAGCGGAACGGTCCAAAATTCGTCGGACGGGGCGGCAACAGAAGGATGGAGATGAACGCTGACGTGATGAGTCCGACCATCGCCAGGAGCATGATGGTCTCGGTGATACGTGGCAGGCTGTAGGAGAGCACTGTTTGGCCGAAGTGACCACGTCCGATGGTCACCGGAAGCCATCCCAAAAGGAAGATGATGAGTGCGTTCGTTGAGCTCGAGTGCGCTTTCTCAATCATCGTGAACGCCTGATGGATCTTCACCCGCAGGGAGATGCGCATGTTCTTGATGAACCCGAACAGGAAATACGCATTGTTCTCGACGCCGTAGTGCCAGCGGCGTATCTGTTTGTACTGATTGCGTACGGTTCCCCAGAACGACGGAGCGACGTTCGCATCCATATACACGGGATAGTACATCGGAACCGTCCGCCAGTCGCCGTCGTACCGGAGCAGGCACTTCCAGAATATCTGTGAATCTTCCGAGACGACGTTGACCTGCCAGAAACCGATGTCGATGAGCGCGGTCAGACCGATGGACTGGCTGGAGAACGTGACCAATTGTTCGGGTCGTGACTGTTGGATCATCTGCCAGAACGTCGTCGCGAACGCGAACACACGGGCGAACGCAGGGGCATGCCATATGTTATTACTGAAAATCGGTATCGGCTGGTACGAGGAACGCAACGGATGTTCTGCGGTCAAGTAGTTGTATGCGAGACAGGCGAAGAAATCTTTCGGAGCGACGGTATCCACGTCGAAGACCGAGACGATGATGTTCCGGTGCGGAATACCGAGTTCATTGACCGCCTGGAGCGCACGCTTGCCGGCCCATGTTTCATTGGAGCCTTTCCCACGTATTTCTCCGGCGATGTCATCCGGATGTTCGGTGACCAGAAAGCGCAGGAATCGTCCCCCGAACTCGTCCCTGATATGCTGTGCCACCTGACGCCCCGACTCCCCCACTCTGGCCTCGATGCCCAGGACGACGATAAGACGCTCCAGTGGCCACGACGTGCCAAGGAGCGCGGCGAAGCTTTCACGGACCACTTCATACGGCTCCGTCGCCATCGGAAGGATGAGCACGTGGACCAGGTCATCGGGACGGAGACCGGCAAGCTCCCCGACCGCTGGCGGAAGTTCACGGAGTTCGGACATCCAATCGCGCCGTTGGTTCGCCCGCATCAGGCGGAATGAGTGGTTCATATGGAATGAGAGATACACGGTCTTGACGAGCCAGTAGAGATCGAAACAAATGATAAATGCCGCGGCGAATGCCGGAGACCAGTACGAGACAGCGACGACCGCCGCCAGCGTCAGCCACGCGAACACGCCGGGCTGGATTTCCAGCAGTCTATATATGAACCGGTCGCGCGGAGTTGACGCATCGGCGGCTCTCCCGTATTTCAGATAGTCATACGTACTTTCAGCCATATCAGAGCGCCATGATGATACCGAACAGGCCATCCGTGCCATCAGCGCGCCCTTCTTTGGTCGCGCGGTCCAGGGAAGCGAGACTTCGATGGGCGGCGGCGAGTGCCGCCGGTTCGTACAATCGTGCACCGCGAAGCGTCTTGGAGACGACGTATGGATGCAGGCCGGTCATGGAGGCGATTGCCGGAGCGGCCAGGCCGCGATCGAGCAGTTCCCGGATCATCATGAGCGACCGCAGCGCGGACGCCAAGCTGCCGATGAGAAGCGGTTCCGGGGTCCCTGCGGAGATGCGCCGGTAGAGCGCCGCGAGAGCGCCGCGTTTGTTACGGGCGGCGATCGCATTCGAGAGTTCCCAGTCGTCCTGTTGTGGGGGTCGGAGCACCAGCATCCGTACTGCCGCAAGCGTAATGACACCATCCGTGAACGCGCAAAGTTTTTCCAGTTCACTCGCAAGCGCCCACGTATCATCGCCAACACGCATTATCAGTTCCTCGACTGCACCCCGTTCGATAGTCCCGCCGATTTCAGCGCACTGCTCACGCACCCAAGAACTCAACGCGTCGCCCGTTAACTGGCGGAATTCGGTCGAAGCCGTCGCCAGGCGCGTCAGGTGTGCTAACAGCTTCTTCCGGTCCGCGGATTCCTTCGGCTGGGTTCGTTGGACCAGGAGTAGGTGCACATCTTTCATGGTACATACGTCGTTTTCCTTCAGGAGTTCGAGCAGACCGGGAATCGCGAATGGTTCGGAGACTGCGACTGATGACACCTGCCCGAAGAAGCTCGGATATTTCAAGAGCCGCTCGAGCTCTTCATGGGCCGTGGCCGATGTGCCGTCGATGTGTGCCGTCGCGGCAAACGCCTGCAAGGCATGACGCAACCGCCACGGGTCTGTTCCGTAGAAAAATGTGATCATGGTTGCGGCAACGGAGCATCGATCAATACCCAGATCTTTCCCGGGGTGAACGGGATTTGATTCCCTTGTTCATCCACGAACGTCAACATAGACGTTGGCGCGTCCTTTCTCCATGTTGCATCAATACGCTTTCCGTCCTGATATATCGTGGCCGTCCCTGTGCCGGTGACCCTGACTGATATGTATTGGTCATAAAGGAATTTCGCATCGGTTTGCACGATGATGACGACCGACGCTGACACCTGTGTATTCGTCGTCGCATCCATCTCTGGCGTGCCGCCCCGCCACCGCAGGTACGTATCAGAAGCAGCATCGTAGTGGAACGATACGTCCATCCTTTGTGGCCACTGGACTCCGGCCTCAGTGACCAACGAACCGAGATTGCTGTTCGGGTTCGCCTTCGCATGCGGATACGGGGCCAGCGATGACGAAGCTGAATACCCGAGATCGTCAGCCCGTTCGCGGACCAGTTGCAACGTCGTGAATCCGTTGTGCGGTTTCGGGATGCCCGCCTTGCGGTAGTACGTGCTGCCCTCGTACAGAAGCGCATCGACGTTATCGACGATGTGCGCGTTCAACTGCGCCAGGGCGTCACGTTCGCCACCCCAATGCGCATAAATGGCATTGAGCCCTTGAACGAGCGGGATGAACGGGCCACGGGCTGAACGGATAGAACCGACTTCTTTCGGATCGGTGCATTGAAATACCGCCATCAGGCGGGTTATGCCGTTCGGTGTGACCGGCATCTCGAAGACCATGTCCGCGGCGGCGAGACCCGAAAGCGGCCGTGCCACCGCATCCGACGAGAGCATGACTGCGATCGGCCGCTTGGTCGCATCTGCACACGGGAGTCCTGTAATGGGACTGGTTGCGGATGCGATGTTTTTGCCGGATGGATTCGTGACGATGATGGTCGGTTTCCGGAGGAGCCAGACGAAAAAGATGATGCCGACGGCCGCCGCGACCGCCAGGGCGGTCGCCGTCATCGCGTCGAGCGTTTTGAATCTGAATTTCATCGGCTCAATGGCGTCATCTCGGTCCAATTATCACCGTATTTCGCGTCAGCGACCAGCGGCACATCGAGAGCATAGACGGATTCCATGATGTGTCGTGCCGCCGCCGCGATCTCCTCGAGCGCATCGGCGCGGACTTCAAGGACGATTTCATCATGGACCTGCAGCAACATCCGCACGCGGTCGGTGAGTCCGGATTCGCGGATATGCCGGTAGAGGACGACCATCGCCATTTTTACCAAGTCTGCACCGGTTCCTTGGATCGGATGATTGACGGCCATGCGCTCGGCAGAAGCGGCAAGCTGCGGGATGCGGCTCGTGATATCCGGGATCGGCCGGCGCCGTCCCAGGAGGGTGGTGACGTATCCGTGCTCATATGCTTCGTGTTTGGTGCGCTCGATGTACCGTGATACGCCCGAGAATCGCAGGAAATATTCATCGATGAACCGTTTCGCATCATCGCGTCCGATACCCGCGGCACGGGCGAACCCGAGCGCTCCCATGCCGTAGATAATCCCGAAGTTCAGCACCTTCGCCTGGCGACGCATGTCTTTGGTGACCTGTGCCGGCGCGAGCCCGAAGACTTCCGAAGCGGTGCGCGTGTGGATATCCTCCCCTGCCCGGAATGCCTCGATCATGGAGCGGTCTTTTGCCATATGCGCCACAAGACGGAGTTCGAGCTGACTGTAATCCAGCGACAGAAGCTTCCATCCGTGGTCTGCAACGAACGATGCGCGGAACCGTTGCCCGATCTCGGTCCTTGTCGGGATATTCTGCAGATTGGGATCTGATGACGAAAGCCGTCCGGTGGCGGTGCCGGTCTGGCGATACGTCGTATGGACGCGACCGTCGGCTCCGACCAGCGTCGGGAACGGTTCTATGTAGGTCGACATCATTTTCGTCAATTCGCGGTATTGTAGGATAAGGTCGATGATCGGATGTTCATCGCGAAGTTTTTCGAGTTCAGCTGCAGCGGTTGAGGGAGCGCCTCCGCCGGTACGGCGAACCTTACCGCGCAAACCGAGCTGCGTGAACAGGATATCACCGAGCTGCGACGGAGAGTTGAGATTGAACTCGGTACCTGCGAGTTTCCATATTTTCCCCTCAAGCTCTTTAACTTCGCGGGTAGCCACATCGAGCATGTCATCGATCGTTCTTGTATCGACTCGGATTCCCCGCCGTTCCATGTCCGCCAGCACCGGCAGTACCGGCATTTCGATGTCCGTGAAAATGTGCAGAATGTTCAGTTTCCGTAACTTCTCTTCGATAAGAGGCCGGAGCCGCCACACCGCTACCGGCAACGCCGAGGGCGTGTTCTCAAGGGCTTGACCGGTGAATTCGTAGTAGACCCGTTCCAGGTCGTACTCGCGTTGATCCGGAGCAATGAGCCACGCACCGATCTCGCTGTCGATGATGACGTGTGAGGTGAGCGTTTCCGGTTCAGGCAACAACCGGGCGAGAGGCTTCAAGCCGTGTGCGATGATGGTCCGATACCGCGTCAGCGCGTGTGCGACATGTCCGGGCGTCGGATCCTCCAATCGGTAAACCGTCTCGCCGTCAGCGGTGAGCGTGAAATCTTTGATCGTTCCGTTCTCTACGGCCGCACTGACAACGGCACTATCGGCGCGCGGCAGGCCGTCGGCGGTGACGAGGATCGGTGCCGTACCGGGCAGTGGTGCCGTTGTCCCATCCAGATCGAGGGTCTGTTCCGCGGATTCTGCCGCCGCGGCTCCCAACACGACCGGAATACGTTTCGCGAGCGAATAGAAGCCGAGGTCCTTGCAGAGATAATCGAGTTTGGCGAGATCCAGTTTTGTACGCCAATCAGTACGTTCCAGGGAGAAATCCAGCGGGACATCCAGGATGATGGTCGCGAGCCGCTTGGAGAACAGTGCGTTGTCCTTCTCCTCGAGCAGCTTGGCGCGGAGCTTTTCGGTGACGCCCGATTCCTTGCCGTGTACGAAGTTCGGACGTTCCAACGCTTCATAGAGTGCTTCGATGGAGCCGAACTTCTGAATGAGCGCGACAGCGGTCTTCTCTCCGATACCCTTGACCCCCGGGATATTGTCGGACGGATCCCCCTTGAGGCCCTTGAAATCGGCGATTTGCCCGGGCGACAGCCCGTATCGTTCATGAACCGCGGCCTCGTCATAGGTCACCGTATCGGTCATCCCCTTCCGAAGCGTGAACACGACGACTTTCTTGCCGTGCACCAGTTGGAGCGTGTCCATATCGCCCGTGACGATGATGGTTTGCAGGTCTGGCAACTCACGCGCTTGTTGCGCAATCGTACCGATGACATCGTCCGCTTCGAATCCCGCCTGTTCGAAGATGGGGATCCCGACGGCGGTCAACATCTCTTTGACGAGCGGAATCTGCGCATAGAGCTCGTCAGGGGCCTTCACCCGCGTTGCCTTATAGTCCTCGTACTCTTCGTGCCGGAATGTCGGTCCGGGCAGATCGAAGGTGGCCGCGATGTACTCGGGCTTGAGGTCGGTGAGCATCTTCAGCAGCACCGAGGTGAATCCGTAGACCGCGTTAGTCATCCGACCGTCGGGCGCGGTCAATGGCGGTAGTGCGTGGAATGCCCGATGCACCAATGCGTTGGAATCGATGAGGACGAGTTTCCGCATATCAGCGTTTCGGGTCCGTGTCTATTGAAATCATCCGTTTGTCATGACCGGTATGTTCCATGCGGATGATGATATGATCCGCAGGTAACGCATCGGCGACGTTGCTCGCCCACTCGATGAGCACGAGGTTGTGCGGATCGGTGAAGATATGATGCATATCCAGTGCGGCAAGATCGGCCCGGCCCGAGAGTCGATAGCAATCCAAGTGCCAGAGCCGTATATCCGAATCCGGAATCGCATATTCCTTGGCAAGATTGAACGTGGGGCTCTTAGGCAGCTCGCGCACACCCAGCGCGCCGGCAACACCCTGAACCAGGGTCGTCTTTCCGGCGCCGAGTTCACCCTCCAGGGCAATTACGAGGGCGGCGGCACGTCCGGCGAGGGCATTCTTCCACTCGCTTGCCAGCCGGGACGCGATGGCTCGGGTGTCATCTGGGCTCTGGGAAACGAGATGCATTTCCTCCGAATGATAGCGTTTTAGTCAAGTTTTTTCAAGAAAGAAATGGCCCGGTCCTTGCGGACCGGGCCTGCGGGCTACTGATGCGGAGGAATCGTCTCCTCTGACCAGCCGTCGCAGCACGGGGACGGGCTGGGCTGGGGCGGAACGGTCAGGGACTCCAACCGCTTCACCCGTCCGTCGATGTTGTCCAGACGCTGCTCCATGCGTCCGAACTTGTTGTCGATCTTCGTTCCCAGGGCCCGAACGGCCTGAAGTGTCGGATCGACGGGCGTTGGTGTCACGACCGGGGCGGTGGCCACCACCGGTGCTGACGCCGGGGTGCAGTGCATGCAGAGCACCACGAATCCCCCGAGCAAGAACAACAGAACGGCAGTCGCCGCGATCACCAGACCGGCGACGACCCCCTGAAAGAATCTCTCCCACATGGCGCTTCTTCTCCTACTTCGAAGCGCAGACGAGGGCTACGGTGCCCTCCTGCAGGTTGTGATACACGGGCGAGCAGGTCGTGCTCTGCACACTCACCTTTGAACTGGGAGTGTGGACCCGGACGGACTCACCGGGGGCGAGCTCCGTGCCGTTCACGCGGGCCCGGCAGCCGGTCTGGTTGACGACGATTTCGATGTCGGGCGGCGCCGTCTTCTGCGATGGGACGGGCGGCTCAGTCTCTGCCGTAGGTTCTGGCGGGACTGGGACCGGAACGTGGTACGTCCGCCGACCGAAGAACGAACGGCACTGCCCGTGGTAGATCGCCCAAGGGTTTCGACCCTCGAACTGGCCGTCAAGCGAGTACTTGCACCCGTAGCACCACGACTGTTCGACGAGATCGCCGGTGCCACGATGGTTGCGGCACAACCCCTGCGCCAACATCGCGTTGGGTGTGTCGACCATATCGTGACGGATGCGGGCGATGCCGCCCCAGTACGGGTCTTGCCACTGGGCGGATGCCGGGGCTGAGAACGCCACGAGGACGAACACGACCAGCAACAGCACCAAAGCGTTGCGCATATCCTCAATCTCCCTGGTTGGGAAAGGGCCCATCCCTAACGCCGTTAATTATAGCAAAAAACAGGCATAAAGTCAATGCTTTGAAATGGTCCATCAGGCACGTATTTCCCTGAGAATCCTGATGTCTTCCGTGCGGCCTTCCGACTCGGTTTCCAGTATCCAGTCGATATCTGAAAAAGCCGTAGTCCGCAGGAGCGCCTGCAAACCATCCCGACCGACGAATCCCGCTCCGATATGTTCATGTCGGTCCTTGTGGCCTCCGAGGTCAGCCTTGGAGTCTTGGACGTGACTCAACTTCAATAGATCCAGCCCGATGGTCGAATCGAACGTACTGAGCATCCTCTGGGCCATATCGGGCGTGCGGAAATCGTACCCGGAAGCGAATGCATGACAAGTGTCGAAACACACACCGCCGAAACCAGGATGGCCCCGGATAGGCTCGATGATGGCCGCGACCTCCTCGAACGTATCCCCCATCACGCTGCCTGCTCCGGCCGAAATCTCGACCAGAAGTCTGCATGTCCCCTCATAGCCATCCAAAATACGCTCCATAGCCTTGCGTATCGTCGTCGTAGCTTCTTGGAGTGTCTGGTTCACATAACTTCCCGGGTGGAACATCACATACTTTCCGCCTAGGATAGTTCCGCGCTCCAGTTCATCACGTATGACGGCGATGGAGCTATGGCGGATGCGGTTCTCCAGCGATGCAAGATTGACGTAGTACGGTGCGTGGACGACGAACCGGTCCATGCCGGCGTTGGCCATTGCTGCCTTGAACTCCGCGACAACTTCAGGGGTCAGCACAGGTGCGGGGCCGCCCTGTGGCGACCGCGTGAAGCACTGGAACGTCTCAAGGCCTTCTTCGCGAGCTCGGCCGGGTGCATTGGCGATTCCGCCTGCGATGGATACGTGTGCTCCGATTTTGTTCATTCTTGGGGGAAGATTTCGATGACCGGTGCGGTGTCTTCTCTCATGATAACGGAGGCGACGTCGATCTGCCATTCAGTGTCGGGACTGCAGTGATTGGCGGTGAGCCAGGTTCGGGCTGTCCGTCGGACTTTCGCCATCTTCCGCCAGTCAGCCCGCAATTCCGGCGCGAAACCGTCTACGTGTCGCCGGGAAGCTTTGACTTCAACGAAATGAATGACGGCATCCTTGAGCGCGACGACATCCAGTTCGCCCCAGGGACGGCGCCAATTACGGTCCAATATACGGAATCCCTGACCGACAAGCATATCGCTCACAAGTCCTTCCGCATCGAGTCCGAATTGTGTCCTGTGGTCAACCATGATTGACGGTCCGGTGCCGAAAATGCTACTGTAGGGCAGGAATTCTCGCAAGAGGATTTTTCGTTCTGTAGGGGGAATTCACCCATTCGCACTCAATTCAGAGCAATCAGCCAGCGGATTCGCGGGCTTTACGCCAGAAGCCGAGTCCGGGCGATCATAGATCGTGTCGGTAATAACCGCTACGTAGAGTTGTACGCGGCTATCGGTGTTTCTATGGCTATTTTGGCCCTCTGGGGCTCCAGTGCTCAAGGTCAGGTCCCCTTCCTGAGCTCTCTCCCCAGTAATGTCGTCGAGGATAGCGCTTCACTCGCCAGCACTACGCCATACGAGACCAGCGATCGGGAAATGGCCGAGTTGAACTCCGCGTTCAGCGGTTCCGGCGGCGGCATATCAGACGATACCTCATCCCCCTCCCAGCAGAGCACGCCTGTCATAAACAGCGGTGCATTGGCTGCCATTACTCCCCCGGACAGCAGTTTCCTCGATGGATTCAAGGCAAGCCAAGTCGTCAATTATGTCGTCAAAGATGGTGATACCATCGGTCTCATCGCCGGGGATTACGGCGTTAGCATCGATACGATCGTCTGGGCGAACAATATCAAAGATCCCAATTCGCTCAGCGTTGGACAGAACCTGAAAATTCCTCCGGTGACCGGTATCATCTATACCGTCATGCCGGGCGACACGGTCACGTCGATCGCCAAGAAATACAATGCAGACCCCGCGAAGATTCTGTCATTCAACAACCTCCAGGAGGGTCAAATGCTCATTGCGGAGACCGATTTGATGGTCCCGGGCGGCGAATTGCCCGGCCCGAAGCCCTCGGTGAAACCCGCTGCTGCCAAGGGTTCGGGCGGATTCGGCAACTATAAACCTGTCGGGAATGGCCAATGCGTCGACTTCGTACAGGCGCACGGGTATCCTAACTTGAAGGGAAATGCCAATCAGTGGAGCCGCTACATCAATACGCTCGTCCCGGTTCCCGGAGGTGTCGTGGTGTTCCGCGGGGGCCGCTATGGTCATGTCGCGATCATCACCGCGGTTGAGCCGAGCAGTATCCAGATCGTCGAGCAGAACTACTACGGATTGTTCATCATCGATCACCGGGAAGTCTCCATGAACGACCGGTCAATCGTGGGATTCATCCGATAAGCGGCTAGGCCGCTTCGTGCACGACCCGATCATTGACCCGGAGCGCAAGCGCTTCAGCGACGTGATGCTCGGCGATATCAGGCGACGACTCAAGGTCCGCGATCGTGCGGGCTATTCTTTTTATCTTGTGGAATGCGCGCATCGAGAGGTGTTTCGCGTTCACCGCAGTGGTCAACAAGCGATCCGCCGCCGGCTGGAGGACACAGAATCGGTCGATGTCTTTATGGGTTATTTCGCTGTTCGTGATGAGTCCTTGGCCTGCCAGGCGCTCAGCCTGAAGTGTCCGTGCCGCGACGATACGGTTGCGCACCGCGGTGATATCCCCTGCCGTCTGCGAGCCCGATGTCACTCCCTCACGCGAAACGAGTACATGGATATCGATGCGGTCCAACAACGGTCCCGAAATACGGCGCGCATACTGATTGATCGCCGTCGATGTGCAGGTACAGACCGTTTTCGGATCCCCGAGATTTCCGCACGGGCACGGGTTCATCGCGGCAACGAGCATGAATTTTGCCGGGAGGATCAGTGACCCTGATGCCCGGGATATCGTGACGATGCCGTCTTCGAGCGGTTGTCGGAGTGATTCCAACACATTCCGAGGAAACTCGGGAAGCTCATCCATGAACAACACACCGCGGTGCGCCAAGGACACCTGCCCCGGACGTATGATGGTGCCGCCGCCGACGATGGCTGCCGGCGATGCCGTGTGGTGCGGGGCGCAGAATGGCCGTACGATCCCGCGGACAGAGCCGCGGAGCAACCCGATGGAACTCTGGATCTTCGCGACCTCAATGGCCTCCGAAAGTGTCAGCGGTGGCAAAAGTCCTGCCAATGAGCGGGCCAAGAGGGTTTTACCTGAGCCTGGCGTGCCGGACATGAGTACGTTATGGCCACCAGCTGCGGCAATCACGAGAGCCCGTTTCGCTGCAAACTGGCCCTGGATATAGTCCCAGGAGTCATCGCCGTATGCAGGCGGGCTTTCTGAATCGGGGCTGGTCGGTTCGATGGGGGTGGTTCCGTCCAGATGGCGCGTAACGTCTCCCAGCGTCGATGCGGCGATGATGCGGATACCTTCAACGACGGCCGCCTCTGCCGCATTTTGTGCAGGTACGATGAGCTCATGCATTCCCATATCGCGTGCAAGGATTGCTGCGGCCAAAATACCATGGGTATGCGCCAACGACCCATCCAATCCGAGCTCTCCGATGAACATTCGCCCATCCGGGCTTGCTTGGAGCTGCTTCGTTTCTATCAGATAGGCTATCGCGATCGGCAAATCGAAACCGGACCCTTCTTTTTTGAGGTCTGCCGGGGCTAAGTTCACGACAAAGCGCCTGTTCTTTGCGCTCGGAGCTACAAAACCGCCATGCTTAATGGCGGCTCCGATGCGGTCGACCGATTCTTGAACTGCCTTATCTCCGAGTCCGACGACCGAAAACGAATGAAGGCCGGGGTTGGAATCGATTTCCACGCGAATCCCTCTCGCGTCGATACCTCCAAGTGCCGCCGAACGTACCTGATGTGCCAAAAAAGGAAGTGCCCCCTCTGGCACCGATAGGTGTTACGCGGCTTTCTTCCGACGCTTTTCCGTCTCAAGCTCCTTGATGCGCTCGCGAATAGCTGCAATTTTTGCTATTGCCTGGCCAGTGTCTTGATCGATGAGATTTTCCTCTATCGCCTGATCGTCCAGCGAATTGCCTCCGGTTTCCGCATTCCCCCGCCCCAGCCCTTCTTCGAGGGCGATGAGATCCTTGCTGAGACGGCCGATTTCAGCGTCCAGTTGGGCGACGGTCATTTCCGTTTCCAACATCGATTTCGGTGCCTTTTCCATGTGCGCATTTTAGCACCGACAGGAGTGTGGTCAAGCAACCAAAAAGGGGCACCCGCGCCACGTAAACCCGTAATGGTGTTTTATGTGGGGATGCCCCTGACTGTCAGACCTGAGATGGGGTGTATCTTCCCTCGTCCCAAGTTAACCGCCCTGCGAAAAGAAAGAAACCACTGCGTGCCGTTTGTGCCGTGCCGCCCGTGCGAATCGCTAAGACGGTCGGTGACATCGGGCGAAAGAACCTGGCACCATTTTGGCACAAGCTTTGGCACCGTCAATGGCACAAGTGTTGATAAGGTGTCACCAATTGGCACAACTTTTGGCACAATGGCATAAACACATATTGGCGCCGCATATAATCTATATAAGATTGGTGCCATTCTTTTGAATGGCACCAATCTGTGGATGAAATAGTGGATAATGGCACAAGTGTCACCGTGGCACAACTTTTGGCACAACTTTTGGCACTAGTGCCAAATCGGTGTCACTGTGCCAGTGTGTCGATGACCGCCGACATGCTCTGTCGGGATCCGGCGATGACCAGATAGCTTTGTCCGTTGGAGCCAGTCACGATTCCCCAGTCGATACTGTGGTCCGGATAGGGGAAGTTCAGGTACCGAACTGATGCCTGATTATGCGTACCATCTAGAAAACCCGTTGCCGCAGGGTGTGTGGAGTCATATCCCAGAAATCCGGCGAGATCGGTGGTCATAGTCGCTGTTTCCCATGCCTGCATCGCCTGTTGGGCGGCGGTTACGTCGTTGAGTGAGTATACCGCGACCGAGCGTGATTCTACGGTGCTCGCGGTAAGGAGCTGTCCGGAACTTCCATACAGCTCATTCTGGCCGAATATCAACCATACACGATCGCTCCCCACGGCTGATGCCAAAGCCGCGGGCAGTGTGATCGCTGCGGGTTCGTCTATGTTCTTGAACAGACCAGCTTCCGGTGCCGTAGTATCAGTGCCGGACGCCTGTCCGAAATATGAACTGAGCGTCTTTCCTTGCAGTGCGGCAGTGGGCGACGGACTCGTTGATGGAGTCGGAGTCGCGGTTGAACTGCCACCTCCCAACGATGTCAGTACGACCACTGCGATGATGATAACGACGACCGCGAGACCGATGATGAGCAGCAACCTACCACGGTGAGAACTACCCGTTCCAGCGGGTATCACGATGGGCGCTGCGGCGGGTGTAGGGGACGGAGCCACGGGTGCCACGGGCCTCACGCCCACGGGCGGTCTTCCTACTTGGATTTGGCCGATGTCACCCGACATCGTGCGAAGCTCGGATGTTACAGGAGTGGGAGCGGCGGGTGGTTGAACTGGCGGCGGAACGATCGGCGTAGGGGGAACGATAGGCCGAGGCGCGATCGGCGGGGGAGCCGGTTTCGGCGGAATGGCAACGGGCATTTCACGTGGCGCGGGAGGCGGCACCGGTTTTGGCGGCATCACGGCACCCGGTGGCTGCATCGGCGGTGGTACCGGTTTCGGAGGAGTCACAGGCGTGGAGGATACGGGCAGATTCGGCGGAGGAACCGTCATCGGTCGGGGGGTCGTCGGGGGTGGTGTGCCCTGTTGTGCATTGCGTTGGTTCGCTAAGTCCTGGAGCATCGCACTGATACGACCGGCATTCGGTGATTGTGGTTGGTCAGCCATGGAGAACAGTTAGTAGTATGTCTCCATGATACTCCCGATTCGTTTGGCAACAAATACGAACGGCGTGTATGATGTCGATATGAAGCGCAGGATCGGTATCTTGATGGCCGTGGCACTGCTGGCGATCTATGGCGTACTCGCTCATCAACGTGGTATGTGGCCGTTCAGTTCGCCCGTCGGATTGAAAACGTTCACGAACGGTGTTGGCGGATACAGTTTCCAGTATCCGTCAGCGTGGAATGCTGTCGAGAATTCCTATTCCGCAAGGGATACTCTCTTCGGCACCGGAGCATCAGCTACAAGCGGCCCCGGGGGAATCGAAATCCGTGATTTTACCGGAAACACCGAGCAGTTCATGGCCGGTGTAGAAGCGCAATATTCCGATATTCAGAACGTCACCATCGCGGGCCTGACCGGAATTCGAGCCCATGTTTCCAGTGTCGGCACCGAGGGCATATCGTACCTACTGCAGAAAGATGGCCAGATCATCAATATCTACATCAACAGCGACAATGCCGGAGATATCGCTTCCTTGGACGCCTTGGCGCATTCCTTCACGTTCACCAAGTAGTCGGTCCATCAGAAAACCGCCCCGGTGGGCGGTTTTCTGATGCTGCTATTCGCGGCGGGGGCCGCGGAAGCCGGTGCGGGGCGGTCGGTCGCCCATCGCATGCTGCTTGCCGTTCGGACCGACCATGGAGAGCGATATCTTGCCGTCCGGCGTCGTGGATTTGACCCAGACGTGGACCTTCTGACCTTCCTTGAGCACGTCCGCGGGGTGCGCGATGCGTTCGTTGGAGATTTCGGAGACGTGGACCATGCCGTCGCGGCCCGGTGCGATTTCCACGAATGCGCCGAAGTCCTTGATGGAGACCACGGTGCCGTCCATCTCATCGCCCGGCTTGGGCTCGTAGGTGAGCTGATCGATGCGCTCGATGGCTTTCTTCATGCCTTCAGGGTTGCCGCAGGTGATGAACACCGTGCCGTCGTCCTCGATGTCGATGGTCGCGCCGGTTTCTTCGATGATGCCATTGATGGTTTTCCCGCCGGAACCGATGATGAGGCCGATCTTGTCGGTCGCGACTTTCATCAGGTGGACGCGCGGTGCGATGGGGGACAGCTCTGCGCGCGGCCCGGCGATGGCGCCGGCGAGCACATCCAGAATCTCCATACGCGCTTTCTTTGCCTGCACGAGCGTCTCGCGGACGATCTGCGGGGTGATGCCTTCCACTTTCACATCCATCTGCATCGCAGTGACGCCCTCGCGGGTGCCGGCCACCTTCATGTCCATGTCGCCGTGGTGGTCCTCGGGTCCTTGGATATCGGTGAGGATCTTGTAGTTTCCCTTATCGTCGGACATCAATCCCATCGCGATACCTGCTGCAGGGGCCTTGATTGGCACGCCGCCGTCCATGAGCGCGAGCGACGAGCCGCACACCGATGCCATGGAGCTGGAACCGTTGGAACCGAGGATTTCGGAGACGATACGGATGGTGTAGGGGAACGTGTCGCGTGACGGAATGATGGGGATGAGCGCACGCTCCGCCAGCGCTCCGTGACCGATCTCGCGGCGGCCCGGCGCACCGATGCGCCCGGTCTCACCGACCGAAAATGGCGGGAAGTTGTAGTGGTGCATGAATCCCTTCTTGGTCAGGTCGATTTCCATCGTCTCCATCCACTGCTCGAGTCCCGGTGCGGCCAGGGTGAGGACGCTGAGCGCCTGTGTCTCACCGCGGTCGAACAGCCCGTTTCCGTGCGTGTGGGGGATGATGCCGACTTCGGCCGTGAGGTGCCGCAGTTGGTCGATCTTGCGGCCGTCCGGTCGTTTCTCGTCCGACAGGATGTTCTTGTGGACGATGCGGTCGATCTCTTCCTCGAACAGCGAGTCCGCCTGCTGCATCTTCTTGTCCTTCTCGGGATCTTCGGCGTATATCGCGGCGAGTTCCGCCATCGTTTCCTCCTTCGCCTTCGCCAGGCCCGAGTAGTACGCGGCTTTGCCCGGGGTGTAGAGGCACACCTCAAGGCGGGGCGTCGCCAGCGAACTGACGCGCTCAGCCAACGCTTCGTCGCGCTTCATCACGTCCAGTTCCACTTTGGTCGCGCCGACTTCTTTGGCGATCTTCGTCTGTAGGGCGTTGAGCTCCTGGAGCGCCTTGAACCCTTCTTCGATCGCGCCGGCGACGATGTCCTCGGAGACGATGTTCGCACCGGCTTCGATCATGTTGATGCGGCTGGTCGTACCCGAGACGACCACGTCCAGCGAACTGACCGCGCGTTCTTTGTAGGTCGGGTTGATGATGTATTTCCCGTCCACGTAGCCGACGCGGACGCTGGATACCGGACCCGCGTAGGGGATATCGGACACCATGAGCGCCAGGGACACCGCGAACAGCGACGGCATGTCGGCGTCGTTGACCGCGTCGAACGACAGGATGGTCGCGACGCACTGCACTTCGTTGCGGATGTTATGGTCGAACCGCGGACGGATGGAGCGGTCGATGACGCGCGCCGAAAGCACCGCCTCTTCTGACGGCCGTCCTTCGCGTTTGATCCACTTGGATCCCTTGATCTTGCCCGCTGCGTAATACTTTTCCTCGAACTCCACGGACAACGGGAAATAATCCCGGGTCGTCGGCTTGCCCCGCACCACCGTTGCAAGGACCGAAGTCTCGCCGTACTGCACCAATACCGAACCGCTGGCTTGCTGGGCCAGTTTGCCTAACTTGACGACGAGCGGTTTCCCCGCGAATTCGGCGCCATACACCTTCTCTGTCATGCTGATATGTCGGTGCGGCGCTCCTCAGGAGTTCACTCTAAGTCACAGCGTCCCGTAAGGCGCTCGGATCTAGATTGAACTTCTTCTACAGCACTACACCGCGTTGTGAATTTACGCGGTGTAGTATGGCACGAAAGCCGGCAGAACGCCAGCGCCTACTTCGTAGGCTCGAATGCGGTGAGCGTGTGGATGATCGCATCCACCTCTTGGAAGCCAGTCGAATAGTCGAAGTTGTATCGGGCCGGGAGCGCCAGGATGTACTGCGAATTCTGACCCAACAACGAAGGGCCGATAGGGGCGGCGCCCAATGACAGCGTTTCGGCTTGCACTTTGGTCCACTGTGCAGGCGTGAAGACCAATATAGGCATGTCTTCGTACGGCGCGGCTGCGGTCCACTTAGGGTTTCTCAGGACGATTTTCGGACCATGCTCGACGACGTTTCCTGTCGCCACGTCGGTACCGTCCCACTGAAGCGTGATGACCGTGTAGCCTTGCCAGTCGGCGGGCAGAGGGATGGAGAACCCATAGGTCGTGTTCGTGTACTCAGTGACCGCCGGTACCGGTGTCGGACTCGCGGTCAAGAACGGTGCCTCCTCAGGGTTCATCGTGGGGCTGTACGGCCAGTAGCCGTTCAAATCAGCGGCGACGAGATACCCTCCGATGAGGATAAGGAGGACGAGTCCCGTGATGAATCCGTACAGCGCCGGATGTGCATGCGGAGTCTTCGCACCCAACGGGGTGATCGGTGCGGGCGGCATTGGTACGGGTGGCGGTGTGGTTGGTGTGTCCATGTCCGGATTATATCACGATTTCTTCGGTGCGCGCGGCGCGCGGCGCTGCGGGATGCGCATCAGTGCTTCTTTCTTGTGCTCGTCCAGGTCGATGAAATTATTGACCGCCTCTTTGAGCTTCATGGACGTGGAGCGTCCGAAACTGATGGCTTCCACGATGATGCCGTTGTGCTGCAGGTAGTCCACGAGCGGTACGAAGTCGCCGTCGCCGGTAGCGAGCACCACGACGTCCAGCTGCTTGGCCATGGAGATGACGTCAACCGCCATGCCCACGTCCCAGTCCGCCTTCTTGGCGCCCCCGGCGAACACTTGAAGGTCCTTCATTTTCAGTTCGAGGCCGGATTTCTCCAGTGCATCGAAGAACGCCTTCTCTTCTTCGGATTCGCCTCCTTTGACGACGTACACGAGCGCGCGCACGACCTGCCGGCCCTGTACGGCCAGTTTGAGGAGTTCACCGAAATTCACCCGCGCTCCGTAGAGGTTTTTGGCGGAGTGGTACAGGTTCTGCATATCGACGAACACACCCACGCGGTGGTTCGGACGCGGTTTGATGGTTGATTTGTCGGGCATGCTTACTTCTTGAGACCGAGTTTCGCGACCAGCTTGTCGTAACGCTTCTCATCGGTGCGCTTCAGGTATTCGAGGAGTCGGCGCCGCTTGGCGACCATCTTCAAAAGACCGATGCGCGAGCTGTTGTCCTTGGTGTGCTTCTTCAGATGCTTCGTCAGGACGTCGATCTCTTTCGAGAACAGTGCGACCTGGCTTTCAGGGGAACCGGTGTCCGTTGCATGGATACGGTGCTCCTCCAACAACTTCGTTTTCTGTTTCTGCGTCAGCATGGAATGGTCACGAGATGTCCAGTGCCCTACCGGGACCGAACATCCGTCATTAGGTTTACACCATATCACACTTTTGTGGATAAGAAAAGCCCCCGACGACGGTGCGCCGGGGGATGGCAGCTACTGCTTCTCGGCAGGCGAGAGTCCCTCTTGGACGGCGATCTCTTTGGCCCGTCCGCAGGTTTCCGCGTGCGCGATCAGCCGGTCGAGACGCATCTGGACCGCGCGCTGATCCGTGCTGTCGTCGGGGTCTGCCAACGGGGCGCAGAGCTCGGAAATGCGCTTCGCGACGACCGGCCGGAGGAAGCGCTTCTGCTCGGCGGTCAGGGGCGTCGTCGCATCGGCGAAGTGGGGGTCGA
>DATKOD010000025.1:0-18120 GCA_035524755.1 Minisyncoccota bacterium | reverse complement strand
GGCTTCGATGTCCAGGAATATCTCGTGCCGCACGGCCGGCATGGCTATCTTGCGCAGCACCAACGGTTCTCCGCTGATGAGGACGCGCGCCTGGTTCTGCAGGCGGACGATCTTATCGTACGGCCAATCCTCGAACAGCATGCGCAGTTCGTCGCCGTCCGCGTTGGCAAGATCAGCTACGGTGCGGATGTTCACGGTGTACAGCCGGCGCTGGTCGGCCTGCGACAGACGGTAGACCAACGAGACGTCGTTGCATCCCTCGGCTCCCTCCAGGCACAGCGAATACCACGGCGTCCGCTTGCAGCTGGACTTGATGAACGGCGGCGGTTTCTCGCCGGCCAGGATACGCTCGATCTCTTCCCGGGTCGCATGGAAGCGGGTCACGAAGTCATCCACGACGAACGAACGCTCGCCTCCCTGCGGATCGATGACGTACGCCTCGCGGGGGCGCACGCCCTGGATGTTCTCCAGGATGAGCGAGTAGAACACCAGCGGGAACTTCTGTTCGTCCCGGAGATCGAGATTGCGCTGCACGTCGTAGACGACGTACTGCCAGTCGCCCAGTTTTGATTTTCCGGGCCGGGCTTCCAGAAGGTCGGGCATGCCGACCCAGTCCTCGGTCATCAGTACGCCGTGGTAGATGTTCTTGCCCTGCCGCATCAGTTCCAGGGTCGCCAGGTACGCCTCTTCGAGGTCGCGGTAGTCTTCGGGCTTGAGTTCTTCGAATTTCTTGTGCTCGCGCAGGGCGCCGACGGCATTGCCCGGCTTGCCCTTATGGATGATCTCCAGGAGGGGCGACGTTTCCTTCCGTTTCGATGAATCGGCGAAGATGTCGTACCAGATCCAGTGCGGACACTGGAAGAATTTATAGAAATGTTCCGCGGTGAGCTTCTGTTTCCCCTCCTCCATCCCTCCAGTGTACCACGGATAGAAAACGGCCCGCCTTCAGGGGGCGGGCCGGGTGATGGCCTGGACGAAACGATCGGTGTGCAGGTACTTGCGGGCGACTTTCCTGACCTGGTGCGGCGTCACGCGACGTATGGCATCGGGGTAGGCCATGAACCGTTCCAGCTTGGCGTCGCCGTTGGCCAGGTAGTCGACGATCATGTCGGCGATGGTGCCCGGCATGAACCGGTACTGCTCGAGGTACGCATCCGCGAGGTAGTTGCGACGGTCGTCGACGTCCTCAGCCAGGAGATCCGACTCGTCTTCTTTGAGCCGCTCGATGACCTCCAGGAGTCGCCCGATGAGATCATCGCAGTGCGCGCGATTCCCTCGCGTACTGAACCACGCTTCCAAGACTCCGTGACTGGACGACGCATCCCACTCCACTGCGGGGTGGTAAACGCCACCCGGGTACGCGTGGTTGTGCTCCCGGAATTCCTCCTCGATGCGTTCCTTGAGGATGCCGGAGAGCACTTCCAGCGCGAGTGCGTCCTTGGTCATGAACGTCTCGGTAGGCCAGAAGATGTGGACGTGGTGCTTCCTGCAGTGACGGATGACCTCCGCAGTGCGGATGCCGTCGAGAACCGGCACGTCATCGGAACGGTCGTAGTGCCAGGGCACTGGTGCGTGGTCCGGCAACTTGTTGAGTCCGACCTTGCGGAGCATGTTCACCGCCGCGTTGCGCGACGGTCCGATGATGACGACCTTCATGCGACCGGTCACGATGTTGCCCTGAGCCCACTGCTTCACCCGGCCGACCTTCATGCGGGTCAGGTGCTCGGGCTCCGAATCGCCGTAGTTGCGGGCGGGGTTCACCGCGTAGAGCAGTTTGCAGCCCTGCCGGTACGCCTCCATCTCGGCCCGTTCGTCGTTGTCAGCGGTCTCGTTGTCCACAGCAGCCTTTTCGACGAACCAGGCATGGGGCGACAGGATGGTGTCCTCGCGGTTGCGCATGTCGTACATGTCGTACATCGCATCGCGGATCATCCCGCCCATCATATAGAACACGTGCGGCAGGTACCGGGGCTTGAACAGGTCCTGGTGCCCGAATCCCATCGTGCTGTGCAGGGTGTAGACGTTGATGCCCGGACCGTTGGAGCCGCCGAAGAACCGGCGGAAGCATCGGTCGGCTTGCCGCTGCGTGACGGGAGAAGGCCGGTGGTTGTGACGCGCGGCGATCGCGGCGACCGCCAGCGGGGACGCGCCACGGCAGGCTAGGTGTTCGAACCCGTGCCCGATGCCGATGGCGTCCGGAGGGTCGTTCCGGGATCCGGTCGCGAAGCCGACCTGAGACGTACCGACCAGCTCGTTCGCGATCGTCACGAGTTCCATCTTGTTATAGAACGGCGTGATGACCGGCTCGTTATACAACGACACTGGGCCCTCCTTCTTGTTAACGATGGCGTTACGGTAAAGAAAAACCCCCTCCGCTGCAAGCAGAAGGGGCGGGCGGGTCATCAGTCCATGCAGACGTAGACCCAGCCCCAGTCGTCGTAGCCCCAGCCCTGCTCACCCTCGTCGCCGTCGGGCGGCGGCTCGGGTTCGCGATGGGTCGGGAGCCAGTACCAGCCACAGCCGTAGAGCGGGGCGTCGTACCAGGGCCAGTAGAAGTAGCTGAACCCGTTCCAGTAGCGGTAGTGCGGCCGGAACCACATCCCGTGATAGCGGTAACCGTAGAAGTAGCTGAACCCGTAGGAGCGCGGGAAGTACCGGCTGCTGTAGGAGCGGGACCCGCCGTTGCGGTAACGGTAGGCGTCGTAGCGGCCGACGCCCGGGCGTGGCTGACGCTCACGGGCACCTTGACCGTTGTAACGGCCGGGGTCACGAGGAACGGCGTGCTGACCGGAACCGCCCTGCGGATGGGCCGATTGGGCGTGTTGTCCGCCACTGCCGCTCCGGGAACTGCTGTGCCGGCTGGAACTGCCGCCTCGGTGCTGCGCGTGCTGGCCGGCCCGGACATGGGTCGCGCAGAGCGCCAGAACGAGGAGGGCGAGAAGGACCAGGAGCCAACGGGAGATCTTCATGGCTCACTCCTTCGGCAGTTTGCCGCCGATGACGGCTCTGCCGTAGGGCAGATGGTAGACCTTGCCGGGTTCCAGGCACGGGTGCGCGCGGACATCGGTCTTCGCGACGACCCGAAGGTTCGTGTGAACAGTGCCGGGACGGTTCTTGTTCGGCTGGTCGTTCCAGCCCTGCAAGGGCATCAGCGGTGTCACACAGCTCGGCGCGTAGGCGTGACCGGGCTCAGGCATCGCGACCGTGATGGTCTTGTGAGGCTTCGGTGCCTCCGCCGGCTCCGGGACGTATCCCGCCGGCGGGTCGGGGAACGGCAAGGGCGTGTACTCGGGCTCGGGCGCCGCGACGGACCGCGGGGCGACCTGATCGGTGGCATTGATGGCCGCCATCTTGGCGCTCGCGTCGTGCAGGACCTTGTTGATCGCGAATTGTCCGAGCACGAGGATGATCAGGGCCGGCAGGAAGTAGCCGAACCAGTACCACTTCTTCATGGTTCACCTCGATTGTTATGGAACGGCGAGACTATACCACACTCACCGGAAGCGTGGAAGGGTAATTCTTGACCTCATGCCGCGGCAGGAACACCTTCAAACAGGCGCGTTGATCGCGGCTGAGCATGCGGGAAAGGATGTTCTCGATGGAAAGTATGCCGCGTTCCGAAGTTTTCGGCAGGATGATGTGCGCCAGCTCGTGGACGAGCGTCTCCATTTCCTCATCCCGATCGCGATGCGTAGTGCGGGACGGGTTGATGAGTATCTGCACCCAGCGACCGCTGGGGTCAACGTCCGGATCCATGAGACCCCGGATGACGCGTCGGTGGGGGTCATCCGGGTTCACAAGACGCTTCTTGCGGACGATACGCACCCGCTCGGTCGTCAGGACCGCCAAAAACTGCCGGAAGAACCAGTCCGTGAGCTCATCGCCGGACCGAGGCAATGATTGCCCCTGACGATACATCTGCGCCATCTTTTTTCTGCTTCGTCCAGTCATTCCGTGGTGTGTGCGGGACGATGGTAGCAGGGCATTGCCGGGACGCAACCTTGACGAAATGGTTGTATTTGTGTCATCAGAAAAGGCCCGTCAGGGGCCCTTTCTGTCCGTCATCTCACACGAAAAAGACGGTCTACCAGAAGATGAGGTACACCGCCGAAAGACCGACCAAGATGTACACCGTCTTCGCTACCGTGCTGTTCATACCCATCCCGAGGTAGCCGAACAGATCCTTCTTGAACAAGCCGTACAAACCCCAGTTCAAGCCACCGATGATGAGCAACCACCACGCTATTGTCGCAATCATGCGCCGCACCCCCCTTCGTTCATTGGCACAAGTATATCACGTTGTCCGGTACAGCACATCCTGCATCACGATGCGTACGTGTCGACCGCCGCGGACAATGGCATCCAGCGCATTCAGGAGCCGCAGGTCCGGCCGCTCACCGATCCGCTGTATAAGCGACGGCAGCGATGCGATACCCTCGCACTCGGTGACCGTGCGCCCGGTCTTCGCAAGCTCCAGACCTGCGGTCCGGTTCTTTGACTGTGCTGAGAGCCCGGTGGCGACCAGATCGCCGATTCCGGCGACCGAAAGGATGATCCGCGGATCGATGCGCAGCATCGTGGCAATCGTCAGCATCTCATGCACCGATTGCGCGAATAACCATCCACGGGCGTTCGATCCCAATCCCAATCCGTCCCCGATGCCCAATACCAGCGCGTAGACGTTCTTCAGTACGCCGGCCATGGCGACGGACTTCGCATCGGGCGTCCACGTCATGCGGATCGGAGAACCCTCCAGGAGCGCCGTCAGATCGGCGGCGACGTCTTTCGCCGCACATCCCAGCATCCCCATCCCGGGCAGTCCCTGCGTGATCTCGTTCGCCAGAAGCGCACCGCCCAACACCGCGATGGGTTGCCCGGGCGGAAGGACCTCCTCGAGCACGTCCGCCATGCATTTCGCCGTCGATGGCTCGAGCCCCTTCGCCAGCGAGACGACGACGGTCGAAGGCGTCACCAGCCCGGCGACCCGCGACAGTGCGGGACGCATCGTCCGGCTGGGCACGCACATGAAAATGAACCGCGACGCCGGAACGGCGGTCTCCAGTCGCGCGGCACCCCCGGGACATTTGGCGGCGTCGGTGTCGTACCACCGCACGTTCACACGCTCGCGCGGTAGCGCCCCGCCCAGCGCGGTCCCCAGCATGCCAGCCCCGATGATGAGCACGTCGGTCATGCGCGTGCGCGGAACAACCGCGATGAATTGATGAGCGGCAAGAAATCGGTGGCGAAATTGTAGAACGCCGCCAGCGACGGCCCCGCAACGCCGGTCAGCACCAATGCGAAGCCGACGACGTTCGAGATCCCCCAGATGACGATATCCCACCGGATGACGCTGAGGGTCTTCCGAGACAACAGGATGATCTCCGGCAGACGGTTCAGGTCGTCGGTCAGCACGACCACATCCGCAGCTTCAGATGCGATGGCGGTGCCGTTCTTCCCCATCGCGATCCCCACATCAGCCCGCGCCAAAGCCGGCGCATCATTGATGCCGTCACCGACCATGGCGACCGGTCGGAGTTTCAACCGCTCAAGAGCACGTAATTTATCCTCCGGCTTCATGCGCGCCTGTACGCGACCGATCCCGAGTGCGACCGCAACGCGCTGCGCCGCGGATTCCGTGTCCCCTGTGAATATCCGGATATCCGAGATACCGATCTCGTTCAGTCGTTTCAAGCTCGGTGACGCTTCCTTCCTGGGAACGTCCGCAATGGAAATGACGCCGGCATATTTCCCATTGATGATAATGAGAATGCCGCTACCCTGCTGCTGTGCCCGGTCAAGAGCGGATTTCTCGTCCGCCGTGATGCGGGCATCCACCTTCGCGGCGATGTCCTGATTGCCGACGGCGATGATGTCTTTCCCATGGGTCGCAACCAGTCCGGAACCTTTGTATACCTGCACGTTATCGGGGTCGGGAATTTCCTTGATGTGACGGTATGCCTCCTTCAATAATGCTCTGCTGACCGGATGGTCCGAGAACTTGTCGGCGGTCCCGACGGCATGCCAGAACCGTTCCGGTGTGAACGTCGGGGAAATGACGGCCTCCTTGAACGTGAATGTGCCATAGGTCAGCGTGCCGGTCTTGTCCAGAACGACCGTCCTGATCCGGGCAAGGACGTCCACGGCGGATCCGCCTTTGATGACGACGCCCCGCTGCGCCGCCTGGCCCAACGATGCCGTCATGGCCAGCGGGATGGCGAGCGCCATATCATCGGCGCAGGCGACCAAGAAGATCGACGCGGTCATGCGCAGGTCATGGGTCACCAGATACACGATCCCGCCAAGCGCCATGACGATCGGTAGCAATCCACCCGCGAAGCGATCGGCGAGCCGTTCGGGTTTCGATTTGTTTGCGGCAGCCTCGCGTAGAAGTGCGGCCATCTTCTCCAATGTGGAGTCTTTCCCGACTTTCGTCGCGCGTACCTTCAGCGCGCCGGATTCCACGACGCTGGAGATGAACACATGTGAACCGGGGATCTTATGGATAGGGGTCGATTCACCCGTCACCAGGGCGTCATTGACATCCGCCTCACCGGACACGACCATCCCGTCTGCCGGTACCGCCGCGCCTGCGGCGACGACGAGCACATCGCCCATCTTGATCTGGTCGGACCTGATGCGTTCGATTTTGTGGTCCCGCTCACGGTCGGCGCTCTGGGGCTTCAGCGCCAACAACCGTTCGATCGCCCGCTTGGTCCGTTGCGTGGTGTTCCAGTCAAGCAGATCCGCACTCGTGATCATCAGGATGACGAAGACGGCGGAGAACAATTCGCGCGTGGCGAACGCGATCGACAACGCAAACGCATTGAACACGTCTATCGTGATGCGCGGCCGCGCCAAATCGCGCACAGCGCGCCACGCCAACGGAAGCGCCCCGAGACCGGCGATGATCAGGAGATACCGATCGATGCCGGGTCCGACGTAGTGAACGACAAGCGCGACGCCAGCCAACGCGATGATGAGTTTCTCGCGCCGAGGTTGCTGAAACCAGTAGAGTATCCCTCCCACCGCATCAGTATACCAAAAAGGAGCCCCGACGGATGTCGGGGCGGATCGTTACCGCTGGGTCTCGTTCTCGATGATGGTACGCGTCAGTTCCCGCGGCAGACCGTACAAGCCGCTCACGTCGCCGTCGATCTTCGCGACGTACGCACCCCATTCCGGGTGTCCGGCCGCACAGGCACCCGCGCATTGCATCGCAACCGTGTGTTCGATGATGTGCTCGATGGTACGGTCCGTGAGCCCCCTGAGCCAGACCCTCGTCTGATCCAAGAACAACGCGTCGTGCTTGTTCACGGTGTTGAACGACACGAGCGCGTTCACGCAGATGACGGGCTGTTCGCGGTAGGACCGGAGCCATCGGCGTGCTTCGGCGGCATCATGTGGCTTCTCCCGGATCTCTCCGATGCACGTCACGACCTGATCGGCCGTAATCAGCAGTGCGTCTCCGGTTATGCGCGGCCGGAGCGCTTCGGACTTCGCCCTTGCCAGCTTCGCGGTCAGCACCTGCGGGTTCGGATGCCGGATGTTCTTCTCATCGATGCCCGGGTCCATGACCTCGAACTCGGGCACGATGGAGCGCATGATCTCAGCCCGCCACGGCGACGACGAGCCAAGGATGATCTTCATGAAAGAGCCTCCCTTCGGGGAAGCTCATGGTATAGCACGGAATCAGGCGCGCTTCCACTCGGTCTTCGTGCCACGGCGGAGCCCTTCGGCCATCGCCAGTTCGTCCCAGATGCCGTCGATGAGCTTGTACCGTTTCGCCTGCCCGAGCGTGACCCACGCGAACCTGTCCGTCTCCCCCTTCTGGAGTTTCATCCGGCCGCCCTTGTAGTCGGCCATGCAGGAGATGACCAACGAGGGGCTGCCATCCGCATGCACGGTGGCAAGCGACGTGACGTAGACGATGTTGCCGATGTTGAGACCGACTTCTTCTTTGACCTCGCGTTTGAGCGTACGCTCCAGGACGTTGTACCAATAGAACTTCGTATCCTTGGGCAACGCGAGGTAATCCGACGACTCCAATTTGCCGCCGGGTACCGTCCACATGCCGGGAAAGCGCTTCTTGGTCTTCGCACGACGCGTGATGAGGTACTTGCCGTCACGCACGATGATGGCGGTGATGGCGACTTCGTGCAGGAATTTGTTCTCCATGTTATTTGGCCGCCATCAGACGCTGGTGTTCCGGCGTGTTGAGCAAGCCGCATTTCTTGAATTTCTTGCCCGAACCGCACGGGCACGGGTCGTTGCGGCCGACGTGGTCCGTGCGGATCTCCCCCTCGGAGGCGGCGGGATCCGATTCGTCATGTCGGTGCACGTTTGCATCACCGGCGGCATCAGGCGCTCCGGTTCCGCGGCTCTCCTGGATCGGCTGTTGTCGTTCCGGCTGCACGAGCCGTATCTTGAAGATGACGGACGCGACGCGCGATGCGACGGTGCTGATGAGCATCCCGTACATCCGCTGGGCTTCTATCTTGTATTCGACCAGCGGATCGCGTTGGCCGTAAGCGCGCAGGCGGACCGATTCGCGCAGATGCTCCATCGCCTCCAGGTGCTCCACCCAGACGTCGTCGATGGTCCGCAGGATGACCACCCGCTCGATGGTCCGCAGTTGTTCGGGGCCGATGTTCTTTTCGTGCTCGGCGTACAATTTCGAAATCTCGTCGATGAGGTAGTCTTCCACCGATGCGGCGTCCATCGCCGCCAGCGTCGAGGCGAGCGTCTCGGGGAACGGTGCGATGCCGCGAGCGGCTTCGGCGATCGCCGGGATATCCAATTCATCGGTTTCCGCAGAGCGGTGCGCGGAGACGATCGCGCTGACCGCGCCGTCAAGGTACTCCAGGACACGGTCCTCGTTGTCCGCCGACGTGAGCACGTCGCGCCGGAGACCGTAGAGCGTCTGCCGGTGCTTGTTCATCACATCGTCGTATTCCAGGACGTACTTGCGGGAGTCGAAGTTATGCCCCTCGATGCGCGTCTGCGCCTGCTCGATGGCACGGGACACCATGCGGTTCTCGATGACGTCTTCGTCGGTGACACCGAGACGCTCCATGATGCTCTTGAGCCGGTCGCCGCCGAAGATGCGTACGACGTCGTCATCGCAGGACACGAAGAACTGGCTGGCGCCCGGATCGCCCTGGCGTCCGGCGCGGCCACGAAGCTGGTCGTCGATGCGCCGAGCCTCGTGACGTTCGGTGCCGAAGACGCACAAGCCGCCGAGTTTTCGCACCTCTTCCGCCTGCGCTTCATCGGGAGGGTTGCCGCCGAGGATGATGTCCACGCCGCGGCCGGCCATGTTCGTGGCGACGGTGACGGCACCGAGCTTCCCCGCCTGCGCGATGATCTCCGCCTCGCGTTCGTGGTTCTTGGCATTGAGCACCTGGTGCCGCACGCCCGCGCGGGTGAGCATCAGCGATAACAGCTCGTTCTTCTCGATGGACACGGTACCGACCAGCACCGGCTGGCCGAGTTCGTGCCGTTCCTTGATCTGTGCGACGAGCGCGTTGAATTTGCCCGTCTCATTCTTATAGATACGGTCCGGGAGGTCCGCACGGATCATCGGCTTGTTGGTCGGTACCACGATGACGTCGATGGCATAGACCTTGTGGAGTTCCTCGGCCGACGTGCGCGCCGTGCCGGTCATACCAGCAAGTTTGGAATACAAGCGGAAGTAATTCTGGAATGTGACGGTCGCCAGGGTGCGCGACTCGCGCTGCACGGCGACGCCTTCTTTGGCTTCCACCGCCTGGTGCAGTCCGTCAGACCAGCGTCGGCCCGGCATGAGCCGTCCGGTGAAATCGTCGACGATGATGACCTCGCCGTCTTTGACGACGTAGTCCTTATCCTTATGGAACAGGATCTGCGCTTTGAGCGCCTGTTCCAGGTGATGCACGTACCGCACGCCGCCTTCAGCGTAGATGTCGGCGATGCCCAGTCGCGTCTGGACTTTCTCGATGCCCGCGTCGGTGATGCTTACCGCCCGGAGCTTTTCATCAACCGTGTAGTCGGTTTCGGCGACGAGACTCGGCGCGACGCGGGCGAAGGTCCGGTACAGTTCACCGGATTCTTCGTCGGGAGCCGAGATGATGAGCGGCGTGCGGGCTTCATCGATGAGGATGGAGTCGACTTCGTCCACGATCGCGTAGTGATGCGTATGCTCGGGCCGTTGCACCATGGCGGACACGTCGGGCACCATGTTATCGCGTAGGTAGTCGAATCCGTACTCGTTGTTGGTGCCGTACGTGATGTCTGCGGCATACGCGTCGCGCCGTGAGACCGGCCGGAGGAATTCATGGACGACACGGAACGAACCGGTCGTATCGCGCTCTTCATCCAGGGCATCGGCCTGCTCGGGATTCACGTGCGTCGGATCGTAGCGGTAACTGGACTCGTGGTTCAGGACTCCGACGGTCATACCTAACGCGTGGTAGATCTGTCCCATCCAGGTCGCGTCACGGCGGGAGAGATAGTCGTTGACCGTGACGACGTGTACACCGTTCCCCTCCAGCGCGTTCAGATACGCCGGCAGGGTCGCGACAAGCGTCTTCCCCTCACCGGTCGCCATCTGGGCGATCTTTCCCTGATGGAGCGCGATGCCGCCGATGAGCTGGACATCGAAGTGGCGCTTGCCGGATACGCGGACCGATGCCTCGCGTACCGCGGCGAACGCTTCGACAAGGACATCGTCGAGCGTCGCACCTTCCGAAAGTCGCGCTCGCAGCGCCGCCGTGACCGCCGCAAGCTCGGCGTCGGATTTCGCGTGCATTGCAGGCTCAAGCGCGTTGATGGAGTCGACCAACGGGGACAACGACCGGATGTACCGGTCGTTGGGGTCGCCGAACAATGTGGTGATGAATGACATTACGCCTCGGACGGATGCCGAGTGGCGTCCTGCATCCGCTCTTTGAACTTGGAAATCTGTACCTTCATGTCATCTTTGACGTCTACGATAGCCGCATGCAGGTCGAAGTTGGTGGATTCTGCGCGAAGCACCTGTCCGTTGATGTCGATATTGACCTCGGCATAGTAAATCGGCCCCTTGTTGTGGTGCTGGGACGGGACGCCGACTTCGACACGCGCCAGCGCCGGTCCGACGGTGCCCAGCACGTGTTCCAGGTCACCGATCTTCGACTCGATGAACTTGCGCAACGGCGCGTTCAACTCGAGGTTCTTCGTGTAGATATCGATCTGCATCGTAGGCCTATCGTACCGCATTTAGCGCGTAATGTCGACCCCTGTCGTGTAGGAGTTCGCTTCGGCGTCGTTGACGATGAATACCGCGTTCCAATCGCGGTGCGAAGCATCCCACTGGGCAGGCGTGATGTTCAGCCAGTGCTTCGTACCGTCCGGCCACACGGCGTAGACCTTCTGCTGGTCCACGGCGCGGATGTAGTTCGTGGAAAGGTATCGGAAGAACATGTCATCGGACACCGTGATGACCGGCCGGTCCTGGAATCCGTACAACGCCAGTGTCCCCGGGGTCATGTAGCGACGGTACGGGCCCCACACCACATACACGTCGGCCTGACCGGCCCGACGGATGAGGTCCCCGTTGTTCGGGATTCCCGTCGGCTGGGCCGGAACGGGCGTCGGCATCGCCGCCGCGTATGATGTCGCCGTGGTGGCGCCCGACAGCGTGATGACGGCCTGCTGACTGGCGAGCTGCCGGTTATCTGCCGGCACGGTGGAGCCCTGTGCGAACGCGAGCACCACGGACTGCAACGGCGAAGAACCATCAAGCGCCGGCAGCGTGATCGTCGAGCCGTCCGCAGACGACCAGCGGAGAATATGCTGCGAAGCTCCATAATTCAGGACGATGTCGGCGAACCACGGATTCGGTCCGGCGGTGTTCGCCGAGAGCGTGATGTCATCGGACACCGTTCCATTGAATTGCACGCTCAACCACTCGGGCTGCCACTCGGTGGCGACCGGCGACCATGTCAGTGTCGATGTCGGAGAGTAGGTCATCGATTGCGGAGGCGTGAGCCGTATCAACGGATTCGTCAGCGCGTCTGCCATCCAGTCCGCGAATACGCCCCCGAATGTCGTCCCCGGCTGGTTTGACGTCAACCAATCCTGAATGGCCGCGGCGCCGGCGGAACGGTCATGGATCGTTGATTGCAGGAGCACGGGACCGAAGCGGTCCGCCAGGTAATGGATGAACACCGACGCGATGCCGTAGTCGGTGGACATGTTGGACCACCCGGTCAGCGAGTCGCTCGGTGTGCGCTGGAACGTGAGGACCCGACGTTGGAACGTGGACCCATCGAACGGCTGATCATAGCCGTCCAGAGTGATGCTGTACTCCGAGCGCGCTTCGTTGAGCCAGGTGTCGTCGCTCACGTTGAGGGTCAGCTCCTTCTGATTGAACGAGATGAGATGCTGGAACTCGTGCGCAAGGAAGCTCTTGGCAGTTCCCGGAATGATGCTGTCGGCGGAAACGACGACCATCTCGCGGGCATTGGATTCCGGCGCCCGGCTCTTCGGGTAGCCGTTGACGGTGTCGAAGTATCCGCCGCTTCCGGAGGTGAGTCGTTCCAACAACACCGTGATGCGGGGATCGTTATCGACGCCCGGCGTGTTCGGCATCCCCCAGAACGCCGTCTCCGTCGGCCAGATGACCGAGTCGAATTGCGTGGCGAGCGCGGAAAGCTGCGTCATCAACGAATTCTGCTCATAGGACGAGAGAGCGGCCCATTCGCGGTCATCCACGTAGAAATAGGCATCGGTACCGACCGCCCGGAGCGTCGCACCGATCGCGGAAGCTCCTCCGGCATCGAAGGTCGGATTCGTGTTGAACGTGACATCCTGTCCGAGCGTATCGGCGTGCGCGACCGGCGTCCCCAAGAGCCCGTATACCGCAAAAATCGCGGCGATCAGAAAGGTCTTTTTCATCGGTCCATTCTAGCACGGGCTGCGGATCGGCCAGACATTGACCATAACCTTATATATTGGTATAATCATTCCGTTGTGAAGAAGCTGACGCTCATCCTCACCGATCTGGTCGCATTCTACGGCTCATTGGCGGCCGTTCTTCTGGTGCGCTACGGTGTCGACCGGTGGAGCGAGCAGTACCAGCTGCACGTGGGACCGTTTTCCATCCTGTTCCTGGTCTGGCTGTTCTCCTTCTACATCGCGAATCTGTACGACGAACGCGTCCTGCGGTCAGGCAGCGATTTCTACGGCCGGCTCCTGCAGGCGGTCATCGTCGCCGCGGTCATCTCGGTCCTCTTCTTCTACCTCATCCCCTTCTTCGGCATCACGCCGAAGCTGAACCTGTTCCTGTTCATCGTCGTGTTCGCGGTCGTATGGACCGCGGCACGGACTTTGGCGAACCGCAGTCTCGCCGCAGGCACGAAGAAGCGGCTCATGCTGGTCGGCGCAACACAGGGCGCTCTGGAACTCGCGCAGTTCGTGCAGTCGAATCCCCAACTGGGATGGACGGTCAATGCCATCGTCCGCGTCGGTCAGGAGGAACTGCCGCTCGCGGACGTCCACGGAACGTGGGATGTCCTGGACGAGCATTCCGACGTCGTCACATCCATCCGCGAGCGCGATATCGATACGGTCGTCATCGCACCGCATGCGTTCGTGCGCGCCGATCTGGTCGCTTCGCTCTACCGTGCGATGGTGCACGGCATCGATTTCCAGACGCTCGCCGGTTTCACGGAATCGGTCACCGGTGCGGTACCGCTGGATGCCATCGACCAGCAGTGGTTCTTGGAGAACTTCGCCGAGGGGTCTAAACGCTCTTACGAGACGCTCAAGCGCGTCAGCGATATCACCGTCGCTGTTCTGCTGGGAATCCCGACGCTCGTACTGACCCCGTTCATCGCCGCGGCCATCAAACTGACCTCCCCCGGTCCGGTGGTATTCCGCCAGCAACGGTCCGGGCGCGGCGGCGTGCCGTTCGAGATGCTCAAATTCCGTACCATGCGCAACGATGCCGAACGCTCGACCGGTGCCGTATGGGCGACCCACAAAGACGCACGCGTCACCCGTGTCGGAAGGTTCCTGCGCTCCACCCGGCTCGATGAGCTGCCACAGCTGTGGAACGTCCTGCGCGGGGACATGTCGATGGTGGGTCCGCGCGCCGAACGTCCGGAATTCGATACGCAACTTGCCGCACAGATCCCGTTCTATCAGGACCGGTATCTGACCCGGCCGGGATTGTCGGGATGGGCACAGATCAACTATCCCTACGGCGGGTCGGTCGCCGATGCCACGCGCAAGCTCGAATACGATCTGTACTACCTGAAACGAAGGTCATTCGCATTGGACCTGGGGATCATCCTGAAGACGGCGAGCATCGCGCTCCGGCGCGAAGGACGGTAAGCCTAAGGCGTCGCGCCCAGCTGTTGGAGCGCTGAGAGCGCCTTCGCTTTGAACGTCGCATCGTCGCCGACGCCCGGCTGAGCCAGGGCGCGTTTGATGGCGCTGACCGCCTGGTCACGCTCCTGGAGCTGGATATAGCCGGCGATGAGCTGGGTCCAGTAGTCGATCTTCGTCGGGAATTGCGATACGAGCTGCTCGTACAGCATCACGGCATCCTTGAGATCACCGCCCTGGATGTACGTGTTCGCGAGCTTGACGGCATCGCTCTCCGAGAGCGTGTACCCCATCTGGATCGCAGTGCTGATCTCCGCGAGTCCTTCTTTCGTCTTCCCGCGCTGGATGTCTACCACACCAAGATACCAGTACGTGAGACCGACATCGGGATTCAACTGCCGCGCCTTGTCGAACGCCGCGTACGCGTCATTCAGGTCCCCTTTGTTCAGGTATGCCTGGGCGACTTCGTAGTACGTCCGGACGAACGTCGGTGAAATCGCCAATGCCTGTTGGTCAAGCTGAAGCGCAGTGTCCAGGTACGGACTTTTGGCGTCGCTCCCGCTGAGGATCAGATACAGTCGGGATTCGTACAACAGCGGCAGGTAGTCGCGCGGACTCTCATTGACGTTGTCCTTCACGTCTCCGATCGCCTCGAGGAGCAAATCATTGAATCCGGTGATCTTCGATACATCGGTGGACGCTGCGGTTTCCAGCAGGTATTGCGCAAAACGGTTCCGATATTCGTATCTGCCTGCCGTGTGGTAATCGATTGCCTCGCGGAATTTCGCGACTGCCGTGGCGATGTCGCCCTGCCATCCGGCGACGATCGCTCTCGTGGACGCGTAGTTCGCCATCGACGGCTTCACGTTGTAGTGATAGACACCTACGACGACCAAAACTGCGAGCACGGAGGCGGCGGCGGTCTGTGATACCGTCCAGGAACGCGGTTTCGATTTCTCCTTCACCGCCGATGCATCCTCTAGACCGTCACGACTCACATGCACGACGAACGCCAACAGCATGAAGAACGTCAGGAAGTTCGCCGAGGTATCGAAGATGAAGCAGTTGTGGATGACGTACGCGACCATGAGCGCGATGAACCCGATGCCCAGGGTCCGACGCTCGTCCTTGAATTTCGTGAACGTCCAGAGGGTCCACAGCAGAGCGATGAACATGGACAGGTATGCGAGTTCGCCGACCGCACCCATGGTGACCAGCACTTCCACGAACATGTTGTGCGCACGGTCGAACAGCGTCTCCGCTCCGGGTCCGGTGAAGAATTTCGGATTGAAGTGCTCCGAGAACGGGATGTTGAAGTTCTCGGGTCCGTAGCCGACGAGCATGTATCGCGGCGCTTCCTTCCAGCCCTCGATGCCGGCGGTCCACGCCCACAAACGCGTCTGGACGGTGAACGTACTGCTGGAGAAGTCGGTGATGCGTGAAAGGTATCCGGACGACTTCACGAATGAGGTATTCCGGAACATGACGGCGAGGAATATAAACACGACGCACGCCGATAACGCCCAGATGAGGAAGAGCTTGCCGCGATGCGAACGATTGATGACCGACCACAGCAGGAAGAATGCGACGAACGCGACCGCGACGCCCAACATCGAACCGCGGACTGCGGTCGTCAATATCGCGATGAGCATGAGCACCGAGGCGCCACCGTAGAACCACCGGCCCTTCCCGGCGGCAGTGAACAACAGGAAGACGCCGTAGAACACCAATCCGACGGGGATCACCCACAATCCCTCGGTATTGAACGCCAACGCGACCAACAGCGTACCGAGCAGTCCGATGCCGATCCATGTCCATCCCCGCTGCATAGCACGCGGGCCCGCACCGCTTGCGGGACCGAACTTCGGCATGAGACTCAAGGTCATCGCCATGAACGCCACGAGGATTTGATACCCGGCGAAGAGCGCGGCATTGCCGATGGTGCCGAACGGACGGGTGCGATCGCCGGAACCGAGGATGAAGCTCCATCCCGTCTTCTGTAGGAGGCCGTAGATGGCGGACACGAGTCCGACCGCGACCATCAGGTCAAGAAGCGTACGCCAGTGGGCTTTCGTGCGCATCACTGAAACCGCGATGAGGTAGAAAACGAAGTAGTGCCAGAACGTGAACAAACCGCCCATGCGTTCCAGCGTGCCCCAGACGGACTGCAGCGGCGATACGGATGTGATCGAAGTAAGCGAGAATGCGAGTGCGAACGCAAAAAACGTCCACGTGATAGGGTTCGATTTGGGGCGGTAGCTCGGTTCGCGCCAGATGAGCAGCAGGTACAGAGCCGCCATCACCTCCACGATGCTGCGGAGCAGGATGACCTTCCCGAAGTGGAACGGCGAGATGTACTGCGCAAAGATGACCAGCGGGATCAGGGCGGCCGTGTAGATAAGCCAGCGAAGCCATTTCGCGAGTGTCGGTTCGTTGTTCATGTCGTCAAATTGTAGCCCGTTCGGGATGGAGTTTCAACCACCGGGTAAGGTACCAGAATGACACTGCATGGGATGCGGAATACCAGAGCGTGACCATTATCACGGCCCCCCAGAGATGCCAGACGTGGATGAGCGCCAGGCCCAGCGGGATCCCGAGACCGAGCGTGATGCTGTTGATGATGATAGACGTTCGGACCTTGTTGAGCGCGCGCCACATCGGTCCCAGTCCGACACCCAGACCGAACAATGCACCGAACACCGCAAAGCCATAAACGTATGGGATGGCTGGCAAATAGACGCGACCATAGAGGACTCGGAACACCAGTGGTGAAATGGCGAGCACGACGGCCGTGATGCCCGTCGACAGCGCAACCGCGGCTTGCGTGATGCGGACGAATGTACGACGGAGCTTCACGGGATCGGTCGTCTGTATCGTCGGGAAGTGCACGTTCATCACTGTGCTTACCGGCCCCATCGCCGTCATCGCCAGCATCAGGTAGCCGAACGCGAGCTTGAAGTACGCCAGCTCAGCGCCACGAACGTACAGTCCGACCATGGCGATCGGCAGCGCCCCGTAGAGCAGGGCGAAATTACTGTCCGCAAGCACGAGCAGCGTCGGCTTCAGGAGGGGCTGCCATACTGCATCTCGGGCAAGCCGCACGAACGTCCGGAATGCGGGCAGGAACGGCTCTTTTCGTTCGATGCGCGCATACAGCGTTGCTGCGAGAACGAGCATGACTGCCGCACCGATCAAGTGCCCGCTGACGGCGCCGGCAACACCGAAACCGGCGAGGACGGACGCAACTGACGCACCATAGCGAACGAATACGTCGGTGAACGTCAACGATGACAACCAGGTGAACCGGCCGGCGACCTGCAGTGAGAGCTGGACCAGCGCGAAGACGCTCACCGAGATGATGGAGGCGATGATGATGACCGACGCCAACCACCCGAGCCCCGTGTCATGGTAGAGATGTCCCGTCACCCACGGCAGGATCGCGATGACCACAAGCGTCACTGCGGCACACACCGCGACGAATCGCAGATAAAACCCGACGGTCGCCAGATAGCTCTTGCGGTCGCGGCTTGCCCACGCGCGGCTCAGTGACGGCGCGATAGCATCCGTGAGACTGCCACCGATGAACACCGAACACACCGCCGCGATGGAAAACGCCAACGCGAATCTGCCGTAGGAATCCGGACCCAGAAGACGTGCTAGGAATATGCCGGCAATCGCCTGTACGACCGTGCCGGAAATACTCCCGACCTGAAGGATGGCGGTCTTCCGGACCAGATGATGAGCCGAGAACTGCCGGATCCGTTCGAGAAG
>DATKOD010000024.1:0-27213 GCA_035524755.1 Minisyncoccota bacterium | reverse complement strand
TGGGTGAGGAAGCTGGCCAGACGGAACGGCACCGAGGCATCGTAGTGCTGGTACGGACCGGAAAGCCCGACGACGCGCGGGTCGGCAAAATGGGCGACCGCCCGGCTGATCCAATCCGGCTCGGGACGGCAGTCGGCATCGAGGTTGACGATGATATCACCGGTGGCGACGTGCCGGCCGGCTTCGCGGGCGAACTGCACGCCTCGGCGGGTCTCCTGGACGAGCCGTACCCCGGGGATGGCGCGCACTATCTCGGCAGTCCGGTCGGTGCTATCATTGTCGACGACGATTATTTCGATGTCCGGGTAGGACTGTGCCTTTACCGCCGCAAGCGTCCTCCCGATGTATCGTTCCTCGTTATGGGCCGGGATGACGACGGATACTTTCATTGCCTAAAGTCTACTACGATGCTCGATTTCCTCAAATCCCTTCTGGATTTCCGCGACGAACGGAAGCAACGATTGCACATCATCCTGCTGTCGTTCATTGCGGCGTTCATCATCACCCGGATCATGTCACTGCAGCTCGGCGGGGAACTGTATATCGACGGGTTCCATATCCACCACTTCTACTGGGGGATGATCGCACTCTCCATCGGCGGCATCATCGGCATCCTGGGTTCGTCGCACCGTGCCATGCAGGTCGCCGGCGTGCTCGTGGGGGCCGGTATCGGCATTTTCGCCGATGAGATCGGACTGCTCCTGAACTGCACGACGCCGACACGTGACTGCACGTACTTCTTCTCGGATACGTATGACATCATCGTGTCCATCGGCATCGTCATCATCCTCATCATCATGATCGTCGAGCTCATAGCGCGGTATCAGAAACGGAAGTATACTTAAGACATGGCATACTCAGCGCTTCTGGAATACATTCGCAAGGCGAAGGGATGCAACGCGTCCGATGACGACATCGTCGACCGGCTCGTGAAGTCGGGCTGGTACCGCGTCGATGCACAGGACGCTTTGGCCCTGTACGAAAAACTGACGCGACCGGCCGGGCAAGTGGGCAGCTGCGAGCCGTTGATGCCACCACCGGCGCCATCGGTCCTCGAACATATCGCGCCACACCATTATGAGCCCCGGTTGATCGCCGTCGCCGCGGTGGTATTCGCCCTTGCATGCATCGGGTTCGTGGTCCTGAGACACTGACCATGCGATGGATCGTAGGGGTGTTCGTCGCGTTCCTGGTCCATATCGCCGGACTTGCGTTCCATAGCGCGCCGCCGTCCGTCCACCTTCTGTTCGTCGGCGACATCATGCTGTCACGGTCCGTGGGGGATGCGATGCTCCGGAGGAATGATTTCGATTGGCCGTTCGAGCGCATCGCGTCGGTCACCGCGGCCGCGGACCTGACGTTCGGCAATCTCGAGACGCCGATTTCCACACGCGGGACACCGCACGGATGCGGCTATTGTTTCCGCGCCGACCCGCGCGTCGTCGACGGCCTCAGGTACGCGGGTTTCGACGTACTCTCGGTCGCCAACAATCACTCGCATGATTACGGGAGCGACGCATTCGCGGACACGCTGCAGTATCTCGCATCCGCGAGCATCGACCCGGTCGGTTACGGGCCGGCGGTCGTACGCACGGTGGGCACGACGCGCATCGGATTCCTCGCATACACGTATCCGCTCGACGAGGCACGCATCACCGCCGATATCGCCGCGGCGCGGCCGCAGGCTGACGTGCTCGTCGTGTCGTTCCATGCCGGTACCGAATACGAGACGGTGCACAATGCGCTGCAGGAACGCGTCTATCACGCCGCCATCGATGCCGGAGCGGATCTCGTCATCGGTTCGCATCCCCATGTTGTGCAGGATGTCGAGCGATACAAGGGAAAATGGATCGCGTATTCGCTGGGGAACTTCATTTTCGATCAGACGTTCTCTCCGTTGACCATGCACGGGATGCTCGTCGACCTCACGGTCAAGGACGGGCATATCGCCGATTTCGCGACGCGTTCGGTGGACATCTCCCGTGACTATCAGGCATCATTGGGCCCATGAGCATCACCGACGACGCCATTTTCAGCGTTTCCGAATTCCTCGACCTGACCAACGAGCTGTTGAGCCAGCGCGACTTCACCGTGCAGGGCGAGGTCATCGAATCAAAAGCGTTGCCCAGTGGCACGTATTTCACGCTCAAAGACCAGATGATCGAGGCCACGATGGGGTGCTACATGAGTCCGTATTCATACCGTGAATCTGGCGTAGCCCTGGAACAAGGCATGATGGTCAAGGTCGGCGGCCTCGCATCAGTGTACAAACCGAAGGGTCGTTTCTCGTTCCGCGTCGAGGTGTTGGAGCCGGTAGGGGAGGGTTCGTTGCGCAAAGCGTACGAAGCGCTCAAAAGGAAGCTGGATGGCGAGGGTCTGTTCGAACGCAAACGACCGCTCCCGGCGTTCGTCGGGCGTGTCGGCCTCATCACATCGCGCACCGGCGCCGTCATCGACGACTTCAGGAAGAACCTGCTGCCTCTGGGCATGCGGGTCGCCCACTACGACGTACGCGTGGAGGGCGCATCGGCGGCGGGTCAAATCCGGCGCGCGCTCGAATGGTTCAACGAACACCCGGGCCATGCGGACGTGTTGGTCATCATCCGCGGTGGCGGTTCGCTCGAGGACTTGCGCGCGTTCAATGACGAGTGGGTCGTGCGCGGTGTCTTCGGGTCACGTGTGCCGACCGTCGTCAGTATCGGTCATGAGCGCGACGTGCCGCTGGCACAGTTGGTCGCCGATGCGTCGGCGAGCACGCCGACCGGCGCAGCGCACACGCTCAATGGAACGTGGTCACGTCTGACATCTGACGTACCAGCGCTCGCATCGCGACTCGGTCACGGCTATGGTTCCGCGCTTGCTGCATCGTCGGCTGATGTGCGTTCGCTCACGCACCGCATCGCGGTCCACCTGGCCCGTCTTTCCGGCCGGGGCGCGCAATTGCGCGAGGGTCTCGTGCACGGCACGGACCGTCTCGGAGACCGCATCCGCGGGGTCATGGAACAGGTGGATGTCGCCGCACAGCGCCTGGATGCATCCAACCCCGAACGGTTGCTCGGCCTGGGCTATAGCATCGTCACGGACGGTACCGGCACCGTCATTCGGTCAGCAGGGGGATTAAAGACGGGTCAGATCGTGCGTACCCGGGTAGCTTCGGGATCATTCACTTCTGCCATAAAAGATGTATCATCGGAGAAGTAAAAACCATACGAAATGACCACGATTCTCGGCAATGACCTGGTGTGGTGGACCGGCATGATGGGCGGTTTTTTTTCCGTCCTCCTACTGCTCACGGCCATCGTCAAACAATTCAACTGGAAAATCTTTATGCGGTGGCAGGTGCCGCTGACCGGTCCGCATCACTGGTTCGGATGGCTTGCGGTCGGCTTCCTGTGCATCCATGCCCTCTTGGCCGTCTTCCAGTTTAACTTCCATGTCCTTTTTTAGCGGACTCATCGAACGACTCGAAGAACCGTTCGTGACGATGGAAGTGATCGCATCAGAACGCATCGGGTCGCATATCCAGAAGGTCGTTCTCTCATTCCCGCACTCGGCGGGACTGCGTTTCGATATCGGCTGTTACATCACCCCGATGATCGGCGGGTCCGTGCCGCGCTCATACTCCATCGCGGAGTGGACGGATTCGACCTGCACCATCATCGTCAGCTTCAGCGGCATGGGGGTCGGGTCCCGATTCTTCGCGAGCGCGCCGGTCGGCACACGGATCGAGGTCTACGGTCCGTACAGCGATTATCCGTACCGGTACGGTACGGGCCGGACAAAGGTCTTCCTTGCGACCGGAACCGGGGTCTCGCCGTTCGTCCGTATGGTGCCGGAGGCCATCAACGAGGGGATGCTTTCGCTCCTGGTGTTGGGTGTGCCGCGGGAGCAGGATATTCCGTACCACGATTATTTCGAGCGGCTCGGGAGTTCGAGCGAGCTCTTCAGTCCCGTGTTCGTCCTCTCGCGGCCGGGTCCCGGGTGGAAAGGTTCCAGGGGATACGTCACCGAGCAGTTCACCGGCAAACGGGAAGAATGGTTGCGGACCAGTGATGTGTACGTCTGCGGCGTGCCGGGCATGATCGAAAGCTCACGGGCGATGCTCAGGCGTCTCCGGGTTCCCAAGGAGCAGATATTTGTGCAACAATTCGGTTGATATGTTTCTCCGCGCACTAAGAAAAATTTTGACGGTATCCTTCATCGGTGCCTTTCTGGTGATATTCATCATCGGATATTCCCGCGCGCGCAATCAGCGGATCGGTCTCGATGTGCAGCCCGTCGGTCCGACACCTACGCCGAATCCGTCGCCATCCTCAACACCGAACCCGATCTCAACGCCAACACCCGCGCCCGAACGTGCAACCTATACCGGCACCACATACCGCATCCCGTGGGGCAACGTGACGGTAGCCATCGATGTACAGGGCGGAAAAATCGTCGATATCCGCACGCCGGACATTCCGAATGATTCGCCCAGTCGGTATGCACAACCGCTGCTCATCGAACAGGCGTTGCGCGCGGGTTCAGCGAACATCCAGGGCGTTTCCGGTGCGACATACACCAGTCTGGCGTTCGAGCACTCGCTGGAAAGCGCACTGGTGCAGGCGAACATCCGATAGCATGGAGCCGGTTCGGCACGAATTGTTCCATTGCATGGGTATCCCCGTGCACTGCACGCTGATCGGCGTCTCTGAAACGCAGTCCGCGGAGGACGCAGCCGCGGTCGAGCGGGTATTCAAAGAATGGGACCGGACGTTCAGCAGATTCCGGCCCGACAGCGAACTCGCGGTGATGAACGCCCATACGGGACGGTGGAACACCGTCAGCCGCGAGATGTTCGAGGTCATTGATGCATGCGTACGGCTTTCCCGGGATACCGACGGACTGTTCGATGCCAGTGTGGGCAGTTATCTTGCCGCGGCCGGATACGGACTTCCCGGACACTTCCAACGTTCGGACGCACCAGCGGATTATCGTTCCATCGAACTCGATGCCGACAATCTGCGTATCCGGTGCGCACCCGGCCAGATCCTCGAACCTGCCGGCATCGTCAAGGGTATGGCAATCGATGCGGGTGCAGCAGAGCTGAACTACGCGACCGCATGGATGATCAACGCAGGCGGTGACATCCTCACTCATGGTGCGTATCCGGGTGACGGATGGTGGCGCGTCGCGATCCAGCATCCGTCCGATACGCACGCGGCGGCCGCCGTCATCAGGCTGCGTGACGAGGCCATCGCGACTTCCGGCGATTACGAGGTGCGGTGGGCCACCGATACCGGCGATTGGCACCATCAGATCGATATGCGTACGCGTCGGCCGACGGTGGGACTCAAGAGCGTATCCGTCATCGCGCCGACCGCACGTCAGGCGGACACATTGGCGAGTGTCGGGTTCCTCGGAGGGCTCACCCGCGGCAGGGCCGCGCTGGATGCGGCACGCGTTCCGTATCTGTTCATCGATGATACCGATACCATGCATATGAACACGCGCTTTCGCGAGCGACAGAACTGACGTATCATGAACGCATATGCCCAAACACACGACTGAAAGCATCTCGCCGTCGCTCGAGAAGCTCGAAAAGATCGTCCGTTGGCTCGATGAACAGGACCATGTCGATGTGGAGGAAGGACTCCGCAAGGTCAAAGAGGGTGCCGAACTCGTCAAATCGCTCCGTGCACGTCTCAAAGCCGTCGCCAACGAGTTCGAGGAGGTCAAGAAGGGTTTGGAAGACGATGAAAATCCATAGGTTCATCGGGCCGTGGCAACTTGGGCAGGGGACGATGCGCATCGACGATGCGGACTTGGCACACCAGCTCCGGTCGGTGCTCAAACTGGCACCCGGGGAGACGGTCGTGATCGGTGATGGTTCGGGACGTGAGGCGCACTGCCGCATCGTCCGTTTCGACCACGATGCGGTCATCCTTGAGGGGCTGTCGGTGGGGGAGAATCCTTCGGAACCGGCGCTGAAGGTTACGATGTACTGCGCGGTGCTCAAGGCGGAGAACTTCGAACTCGCCGCTCAGAAAGCGACCGAGATCGGTGTCGCCCGCATCGTTCCGGTCGTCACGAACCGCACGGTCAAGCTCAATGTCCGCCCCGACCGCGTGCGCAAAGTCGTGCGTGAGGCCGCCGAACTCGCCGGGCGTGGTATCGTTCCGGACGTTGCCGACATCGTGGACCTTGATGCCGTATGGACCGATGCGAGCAAAAACGACGTGAATTATTTCTTCGACCCCTCCGGTGGCGGGTTTTCACCGTCACCGAGGAGCAGCCGTACCGCCGGTCTCTTCATCGGTCCCGAAGGGGGCTGGGATGCGTCCGAACTTGATACCGCCAATGGCTTGGGCATGCGCATTACCTCGTTGGGGACACTGACTCTGAGCGCTCCGACGGCCGCCGTGGTTGCCACCTACCTCGTTGTCCATGGGGCTGAATTGTGATATGACCATACCCATGTTCGACAAACTCAAAGGAAAGAAGCTGTATCGGTCGCCCCGCGACGGCATGCTGTTCGGTATCTGCGCCGGACTCGCGCACTATTTGGACATCGATGTCGTGTTCGTGCGCCTCATCGTGGTCGTGCTGACGTTCCTGGCACACATCTGGCCGGTCGTTCTCGTATACGCCGTCGGTATGTTCCTTATTCCCATCGACCCGTCCCAAGACCACGTGTCCGACGTCCAGACGCCAAAAGATGTGACTCCCGAACCGGTCCAGCGGATGGACCAGGACCAGAACATGTAAAAAACGGCCCGTCTCATCTGAGACGGGCTCGGTATTCACGGACGACGGGGACGACGACCGACTTCATCGCGTCGAACAGGTTCTCGACGAACAGCGGCGTGTCCTTGGGGGTGTCGAATACTTTTTCCAGGTACTCGTCCATCGCCCGGTTGGCGATCCTCCGGACGCGATCGCGGGCCTCCATGAGTTTGCAATCCTCGCACATGCGAACCTCCGAAGTAATAGTACAGAAAAATAAGGCATTGGTCAAGAGGGCGGCAGCAATCGACCGTATCCTGAAGCGGCTGTTCCCGCATGCGCACATGGCGTTGAGATGTTCGTCACCCTGGGAATGTCTGGTCGCGGTCGAACTCTCTGCGCAATGCACCGACAAGAAGGTCAACGAGGTCACGGCGAAGCTGTTCAAAAAATACCGGACCCTGGACGACTACGTGAGGGCGACGCCGGGCGAATTCATGCGCGACATCCGCCCGACCGGATTTTTCCGAAACAAGACAAGGAATATCCTCGCCGCCGCCAAGCTCATCAGGGCGAACTTCGATGGGAAGGTACCACGGACGATGAGCGAAATCCTGACGGTGCCCGGCGTGGCCCGGAAGACCGCCAATGTGGTATTGGGCAATGTCTACGGTGTCGTGGAGGGAATCGCCGTGGATACCCATGTGCGCCGGCTGTCCCGCGCGTGGGGCCTGACGAAGCATGCCGACCCGGTGAAGATCGAACGCGATTTGATGGTGCTGCTGCCGAAGAGGGAGTGGTTCGCGTGGACGTATCGGGTCATCGATTACGGCAGGACCTATGCTCCGGCGAAGAAGAGGGACCATACCGGCGAGCCGCTCGCTGGATTCTACGTGAAAGAGAAACGAAAAGTCCCCGCAGCGTGAGCTGCGGGGACCGTGGTGTCAGCCCCTCAGGGGGAAATACGTGCCGCCGTTGAAGATCATGACCGGCGTCGATGGCACGGGCGCAACGGCGATCTTCGGTTTCGGTTCCGGGGTCGCCATGACCAGCGTCGTCGGACGCGTGTTCATCGCGAATCCCAGCTTGAGGACGGACGATACCAGGTGCACCTTGTACGAGCCGGTGTCGCCGAAGTACGACGCGATCTCGAATGCCAGGGCGTCATCGTTGAGGTGGCGGATGATCTCGCCGACGCTCTTCTTCTGGAAGTCCAGCACCTTCACTTGGTCACCCCTGTGACACGCGAGCAGGCACCGGAATACCTTCGGCTCGCAGAACAGTGTGTACTCGAGCCTGAACGTGTTCTCCTTCTGGAAGAAGATGCCGGACACGTCTCGGTCCAACTGCACAAGGACGTTGCCATCCACCTTCACGAGCGGCGCGGGCTTCTGACCCGGTTCCGGATTGCAGATTCGGCTCGTGGTGTCCCGGAGCCACGACCGTAGCCGCGGCGCGAAGTCCTCTTCCAGCGCGTGCTGGATGATGTCGATCGCGCCCTTCGGGAGGCCGAGGCCGTTCGAGATGTTCGCACTGGTGGCGTACGCCGTGAGCCCTCCCCAGACGTGCTGGGGTCGGCTTCCGGTGCCCGGCACGATGACGGGAAGACCGCCATCGACGGAACCACGGACCAGCATGTGGTACACGGTTCCGTCGTACTGGACGGTGAGGTCCAGGTCGACGAGCTGCGCGAAACCGATGTCCGGCAACGCGACAAGTAGGCGCTTGTCCGAGCTGAACAACGAAGCCATGGGATCCCTCCTGGATTTCAAGGGGTTCTGAACCCCCTCAATGAGCTCAGACTAAGTATAGCACAGAATTAACTAAAAGTCAATAAACCTGGGGTTTCCGGCGTGGTACAATGCCCACATGTTGGAGCAGCAATCAGGGCAAGAATCCGGTGGGGCCATGCGATACGCGGAAACGTTCGGTATCGAGCCGCACTTGTATGAACGGGAAATCCCCGATGCCATCAAATCCCTCTCAGGCGCTCTGCACCGGTTCCGAGAGGGTGGGGGAACCGATGACGAGATCAGGAACGAGTTCACCGGTACATATCCTGCCCAAAAGATCGAAGCCGACCTGGCGGAGGTCCACCGTCTCCAGCGGGCTTACGAAGCGGGAGACACCATGCTGGAACGCAAGAACCGGCTCTATACGCTCGTGCTGGAGCTCATCGTGTGCGACTGCGCCAACGAGTGGTTCCCTGATTGCACCATCTGGCGCTCGTATTCGTTCGACGATTACAAACGGCAGACCGATCTGTTCATGGACGTGCCCGATGCCCAGGGGATGCCGCACACGCTCGCGCTGGATGTGACCTCGAGCCGCGAAGCTGCGTCACGGAAGATCGACGAATCGCTGGAAGAATTCCGGAGCGGTCGACTCCATGATGTGGATTATTTCGCATCTGACACGGATCCTGACCGTCCCCGAGGACGGCAATTCATGCCGCGTATGGTCGTCGGTGCGGCCTACGCGTCCATCGCGTCCCTGGCCAGGCTATACGGTACATGGATGCGCGCGGGTGAACGGAGCAAAGACGAAGCCATGGAGCGTATCCGGAACCACGAGCTCGGCGGACAGCTTTACACCGAGCTCCTGCGGCAATTGGACCTGGCGCACACGTACATGCGCCGAAACCTCAAAGACACGCCGACCTATCAGGTGGCGCGTCGCGAGACGCTCAAACAGCGCGCGCATGACATCGACGAAATCCGCCGGACGCTCCGCGAGCGGTTCGCGGCATGGAAGAAGACGGCCGCGGAATATGAAAAGAAAAAGGAGAGCACCGGTCGCGGGACCGAAGCTCTCCCTAACGGCGTTCTGGATGCCATCCTGGATGCCGCATGAGCGTCATGACCGCACTGGCGAAGCGTGACAGCGCGATCACGATGCCGTACTCTCTGCGGTCGGCCGGGAACAGGCGCACGACGTGTCCGAGACCGGGAGCGGCGAACATAAGCCACCTCCGGGACTATGATATAACAATATTTTGAGACAGTCAAGTTTTCAGAAGCTCGTGATCGGTCACTGGCGGCGACATGGCCGGCATGATCTGCCGTGGCGGAAATCCGTCACGCCATACCGGATTTTGGTAAGTGAGATGATGCTTCAGCAGACCCAGGTGCCACGGGTGATACCGAAGTTTCGTGCGTTCATCCGGGTGTTTCCTACGTTCCGTGCGTTGGCATCAGCGAAATCCGTTGAGGTATTGAAACTCTGGCAGGGTTTGGGATACAACCGGCGCGCACTGATGCTGCACCGGTGTGCGAACCTCGTGGTGAATGAGTATGGGGGACGGATGCCACGGGATGTGGAGAAACTCCGTCGTCTGCCCGGGTTGGGTGCGTACACGGCAGGAGCGGTCTATGTCTTCGCATTTGATCGGTCATGGCCACTATTGGAGACGAATATCCGTCGGGCGTACCTCCATCATTTCTTTCCGGGACAGGAGAACGTTCCCGATTCAGAACTGCTCCCGGTCATCGAACGTACCATGGATCGGGCTCATCCACGGCGCTGGTACTCGGCGCTCATGGACTACGGCAGTTGGCTGGCGCAACGAACCACGAATCCGAACCGGAGATCGCGGCACTATACGCGGCAGTCCAGATTCGAAGGATCCGACCGCCAACTGCGCGGCAAGATCCTCCGTGCGATGCTGGCAGCGGAACCGTTGCCGGCCGACCGGCGGACCGCGCGCATTGCGGCTGAACTCAAAAATGAGGGGTTCGTGGTATCATAGACATATGGCGGCAGACCCGGACCTCATCGTATATATTCGACAGCAGACCCAGGACGGCGTCACTGCGAACGAACTCCGCGAGACGCTGATGGAGGCCGGGTGGAACGAAATCGATGTCGACAACGCGCTCCATGATGTCGCCGCTGGATTACGGCCGGTCACCGAAGGCGCATCCATCCATGAAGACCTCGCGCAAGTGCGCGGTATGGTCGCCCATCTGGCATCGCGCGTGAAAACACTGGAAACGCGTCTGGCGCAAGCGCCCGCGATGCCTATGGCACCCGGTCTTCCGGCCGGAACCGGAAGTCCCGCGCGTGAATTGCCGCGCGGGCATCGACGTTTCGCGACTGCGATGTCAGTGATCGTTTTCGCGCTGGTCATCCTCGGGGGACTCCTCACATACCGTGCCTGGCAGGCGAGCGCACTTGAACCGCAGACCGCCGGTGCGCTGGCGCTCCTGTTGCTCATCTTTTTCGTCGTGGTCGTCCGACTGCTCCGCCGGCGGAAATAAAAAAGCGGGACCCCGAAGGGTCCCGCATCTGCTCTGGTTGCTACGTCACCACGGTGAGGGTGGCGAAGAATCGGCCGTCTTCCTCGTGGTCCACGATGAGGGCCGGAATGCCCTCGTTGACCATCCGCTGCAGGCCGAGAACGAGGCTCCGGGTACGCGGTCCCGGCTCGGACCCCTGCACCTGCAGGATGTCGACGATCTCGCCCTTCCCGAAGGCGGCCTTGGCGTCGGTCAGCAGCTGGCTGATGAGCGTCTGGTCGCGCTTCCGTCCGATGAGGATGCCGCAGTCCGCGGCTTCCGTCTCCGACGCGTCCTCGACCGGATCGAGCGCGCGCCAGGGGAATGACGCCATCTCCCTGATCATGTGGGCTTCGAATGCCCCCATCTGGGCCTGTGTTCTCATGAACTGCCTCCTCATATCATTATAACACACAAATCATAAAAATGCAAGTTTCCGTACGGGGCGGAAAAGAGGCTAGAATGTCGCATATGCCCATGCACCGCGGCGTCGCTACGATGACGTTGGACACCGGGACCTGTCCCCGGTGGCTGTTCGAGCGCATGGTCAAATTAGGGCGGGAGATGGTCCGCGTCATCGTCGCCGAATACGGACCGGACGAGTTCATCCGTCGCATGGGCGACCCGGTCTGGTTCCAGACCCTCGGAACGGTGCTGGCGTTCGACTGGAACGCGTCAGGGCTGACGACCATCCTGACCGCGGCACTCAAGGAGGCGATACGCGAGGAGGAACACGAGCTCGGTATATTCATCTGCGGCGGCAAGGGCAAGACCAGCCGGAAGACGCCCGAGCAGATCCTGAATTGGGGCGAACGCATCGGGCTGTCCGAGGGTCATGCGAATAATCTGGTCTATAATTCCCGCATGAGCGCCAAGGTTGATTCTGCGCTGGTGCAGGATGGGTACCAGCTTTACCACCATGCGTTCATGTTCGCGCGTTCCGGCGCCTGGTGCGTCATCCAACAGGGGATGAACACTACGACGACGAGCGCACGGCGATACCACTGGTCCTCGGATCAGGTCACCGATCTCATCGAAGAGCCGCATTCCGGCATCAAAGCCGAGCGTTTGCACCGGACCGTGCTGGATATGACGAGCCGCAAGAGCTCGACGAACCGCCGAACGGCGCTGGAACTCGTCGATGCCGGATACGGTGCGGTCATGAAAGAGATCAATCTCATCCGCCGGCATACGTCATCGTTGTCCCGCGTCTCATCGTGGTCGGACCGCCAGCAGCAGTTCACATGGGCGCAATTCGCACCCGTCGAATTCAAGAGCCACCCGGTGATGTTCGAGGACTTCGGAAAATCAGCCTACCTTGAGAAGGTATTGGCGCAGCTCACGGATCTGAAACCGGAGTCATACGAATCGCTCGTTGCGCAGAAAGGCGTGGGACCAAAGACCATCCGTGCGCTGGCATTGGTCGCCGAGGTCATCTACGGAGCGAAGCCCAGCTATGAGGACCCCGCGCGGTACGCGTTCGCCCATGGCGGCAAAGATGCGACACCGTATCCCGTGGACCGCTCGACGTACGACAGAACCATCGCGACGTTGCGCGCGTTAGTTGCCAAGTCACGGATGCAGGTCACCGACAAGTCGAAAGTATTGGACCGGCTGATATACTAGAGCGATGCGACTCTACCCGAAGATATGGGAGCGGTGGAAGGCAGCTCGCTGGAAACGGTTCTTCACCGCGACCGCGCGCCGGCTCGTGCCCGCGCTGATGCTCCTGATCGCGTTCGGATTCAGCGCGGGACTTACGTATGATCGTCAGGCGTACATCAGGCTCGATGCCGGCACGCACACATGGTCAGGATGGGGAGGTCCGTTGTACGGGCTGGACCTGACGCAGGCGAGGGCGAACGTGTTCACATTGGTACGTGACCTCCGACGGACGGTCACCATCGTCGATCATGGCACGGTCGATCGTTCCATCATGATGGATGTGATGAATTACGTATCGCGCGGTGAAGTCCGGACCGTCGCCGATGCGCTGGAATGGTTCGATATCCCGTTGACAACCCGGCAGGCGGATGCCATCAATCTCTGTCAGTCGCTGACCGACCTGTGGACGGATCAGGCCATCATCATCCAGCCGGATCCGTGGCAGTACGGGGTCGCGTCGTGGTACGGACCGGGGTTTCAGGGACGGCTCGCCGCATCCGGGGAGATCTATGATATGCATGCCCTGACCGCTGCGCACCGGACACTGCCATTGCAGTCGATGGTCCGTGTCGTATCCCAGCAGACCGGGAAGGATGTCGTCGTGCGCATCAACGACCGCGGACCGTATGTCGATAGCCGTATCATCGATCTGTCGCGTGCGGCCATGGATGAACTGGGCGGCGTCGATCTTGCGGCGGTCTATCTGGAACGGCTGGATTCCACCGCATTGGACAATCCGTGCAGGAGGTAAGATGCTCTTTTTCGTGCGGATGTGCAGACTGCTCTGCTTTGTTGCCGCTGGGTTCCTGATGGTCGTCCAGGCCATCATCGTCGCGTACGATTCTTGGCGGCTGGCGACCATGGGTTTTGCGAACACGCTCTTCGCAGCGGTGTTCGGCACAGGCGAGCCGACGGCGTTCAGCGCCACCCTGAGTTCGATGATCTACTGGGCGCTGGTGGCTTGGGCATCGTTCTGGTTCGTCATCGGTATGGGGTGCTGGCATTGGCTGGACTGGCTACGTCGGCGTTCCGCAGCGCGCTCGGGGTGATTCCCGGGCGTTTTTCATGGCCCGATGTGGACAACTTTTCTGCTACCATGACTCCGTGCCCCAGGACATCATCCGCAAAAGTCCCATCGTCATCGTGCGCAATTTCATCGCGCTCCAGTTCTGCGCGATGGCGTTGTACTATTTCGCCGGTTCACTGTCGTATTATGCCCAGATATGGCGTAGTTTGCCGTATATCGACGAGGTCATTCCGTTCCAGATCGCCCAGATGGTGTTCCTGTTCCTGGTCGAAGTCGCGCTCATCATGTACATCTTCTTTTCCTGGCAGCGCGAGACGCTCTCGGTCTCTGACGGCAAGCTCAGCCATCACCGCGGCGTGGTCATCCGTCATCACAGGGTCGTCTCATTGGAACGCATCGCGGCGGTCACGTTCGACCAGAATCTGCTCGGCAGACTGGCGCACTATGGCAGCATTACCGCACGTGATGCGGTGGGAACGCGCCTGATGAAACTCACGTATGCGGCGGATCCGTCGGACCTCGCCACCCGTTTGATGCGGCACGTGCCTGCTCCGATGGATACCGAACCGCTCCGTCTCGTAGGGGAGGCGGAACACGAACGATTGGAACGGAAGGCAACGTTCCGCTGGGACCTGAAGACCAAGAGCGTGAACCGCGCGCTGGAGAAGGCTGCCATGAAGACCGTCGCGGCGTTCATGAACGGCCATGGCGGCCAGTTGCTCCTGGGAGTGGGAGATGACGGTTCCATCGTGGGGTTGGAACACGATATCCAGACGCTGGCGCGCCGTTCCATGGACGGATTCCAGACACACTTCCTGAACGTGCTCGCGGCCATGATCGGCAATGACGTCCGTCAGCATGTTTCCATTAGGCCGTTCGTACATGAAGAAAAACCGTGTGCGGTCGTTACGGTCGCCTCCGCGATGCGACCGGTCTATCTCGCCGATGAGGGAAAGGAGGAATTCTTCGTCCGGGCCGGCAACGGGACGACCGCGCTGAAGATGTCGGACGCGCATGCGTACATCGCCTCACATTTCCATGTCGCTCAACGGTCCTGAATCTCGTCTGTTACGCCGTCTGAGCACGCCGCGGCGGGTCCAGGACTTCCTTGAGACGCTCAGGTACAGCCACGATTCGGGCAATGACATGTTGCGTTCGCCGCGTCGGGTCCTGCGCGACCGCTCGGCGCACTGCATCGAAGGTGCGCTTCTGGCGGCCGCCGCATTCTGGATGAACGGTGCCCGGCCACTTCTCCTGGACCTCAGATCCGATGATGACGACCTAGATCATGTCGTGGCACTTTTTAAGCGGCACGGCTGTTGGGGTGCGGTTTCGAAGACGAACCATGCCGTATTGCGGTACCGCGAGCCGGTCTATCGAACGGTCCGCGAGCTGTCGTTGTCGTATTTCCATGAATATTTCCTGAACAAGAACGGCCGGAAGACCATGAAAGACTTCTCAGAACCGTACGATGTGGTCCGCCGTCACGGTACGGGATGGATGACACGTGACGACGACCTTTGGGATATCGCGGAAGCGCTGGACGGCAGTCGTCATCATCCGATACTCACCGCGCGGCAGCGCAAAGAACTGCGCCCTGCGGATCCGGTGGAGATCAGTGCGGGGAAACTCGTCGTCTACCGATGAAGAAATATGCGTTCGCGGGCATCGTTGGTCTCGTGGTGCTTGCCGTAGCTGTGTCTCCGCTGCGCCCGAAGTATGACCCGTATGCCCAGTGGCAGGGGACCATCCGCGGCGTGCTGGTCGGCGGCTCAGGATTGGTCATCGAAGCGCACGGTACAGGTACCCTGGTCGAGGCGTACTGGTCGGGGGACGGACCGGCGCCGATCACGTCGGGTTCGGTGGAGATCTTCGGCAGGACCACCGGCACGAGTTGCGCATACCTTGCAACCGTCTTCAGTCAATGTCATCCTGAAGTGGAAATCACGCAACTCATCGGTCCCATGCGCATCACGAGCACTGCATTTTCCGAGGGGGGAAGCATTCCGACCGAGTTCACGTGTGACGGCGCAGGTACGCCTCCGCCGCTTTCGATCGCTGACGTTCCCGCTGGTGCGGTATCGCTTTCGCTGGTAGTGACCGATCCGGACGCTCCGCGCGGTACGTTCACGCACTGGGTCCTCAATGACCTCGCTCCGGACACGGCGACAATCACAACGAGGGATGGGTTCAAACCACCCTGTCCGCCGTCAGGAACTCACCACTACATCTTCACGCTCACTGCGCGCGATGCTGCCGGCGATGTCATCGCCACCGCCCAACTGACCGGCATCTATTCACGTTCCCGACCATGAACGCATCATACGACGATTTCACGAAGCTCGAGTTCAGGGTTGCGACGGTGACGGAGGCGGAGCGTGTCGAGGGTTCGGAGAAATTGCTCAAATTGCAGTTGGACGTGGGAGAGCTCGGACCGCGACAGATCGTCGCAGGCGTGGGCAAAGCATACGCACCCGAGACGCTCGTCGGTTCCCAGATCATCATCGTCGCGAATCTGGAACCGCGCACGCTGATGGGCAATGAATCGAACGGCATGCTCCTGGCGGCACGCGACGGCAACGATGTGCCGGTGTTGCTTCGTCTCGAGCGGGAAGTACCCGCGGGCAGCAAGATCAACTGATGAACGTCCTCACCATCTGTGGTTCGTTGCGCAAGGATTCCTACAACCGGAAATTGCTTGCCGTGGCGACCAAGGCATTGGAGGTCGCCGGTGCGACGGTCACCGAGGCCCCCATCGGCGACATCCCACTCTACAACGAAGACCTGGATGTCCAGCCGTGGCCTGCCGCCGCTCAGCGCTTCTTCGACCAGGTCGCCGCAGCGAATGCGATCCTTATCGTGAGCCCCGAATACAACTTTTCGATCCCCGGCGGGCTCAAGAACGCCATCGACTGGGCGTCGCGCGGCGATGTCGCGTGGAAGAATTCGGTCATCGCGCTCATGGGCGCCTCCACCGGCCCGTACGGCACCGCGCGCGGACAGATGCACGTGCGCCAGGCCCTGTTGGGAACGGATACGACCTGGGTCATCCCGCAGCCGCAAGTCTGCGTCGGTCTCGCCGGAAACGCATTCAATGGCGACGGCACGCTCAAAGACCCGAAGATGAACGAGCGGGTCACGCAACTTGTGGCGCGACTGTTGGAACTCGCGCCGAAACTCAAAGAAAACGGGAGCCGTTAGGCTCCCGTGCGCTTGGCGTCCGTTTCCTACTTGAACTGCTGGGCGTTCAGTCCGGTCTTCTGTTCGTAGCCCAGGGGGATGCGCACGCGCTGCGCCTTCCTGACGAGCGCATGGTACGTGCGCCCGAGCGCGACCGCCATCTCGTGCACCGTGAGTACGGTCGCGTGCGTTTCGATGAACCGCAGGTCCGCGGCTGTCCACGGCTGACACCTCCGTTTCGCGACCTTCTTCGTTTCGCGCTGATGACGACGGAAGTTCGCGATGCGTGCCCTGTCCACTGACGGCAATCCGATGCGCATGGACCGCCGGCGATGCCGCGGAAGACCCTTGAGCCACTTCTTCTGTGATGCTCTGGCCTGCTCCGGATTGCGGCTCGCCCACATGATCCGGTACACGTACTGCAGGCTGAATCCGGTCCGCTGTGCGATGACCCTTCCCGAGGTCATGCCGCGCTTCATCATGCGCGTGACGCGCTCCGTCTTGGTCACGGGAACCTCCTGGGATCCCTATATCACACCGCGAGCCGGCCGGCGAGTTGCGCGAACGGCACTTCGTCCTGCGTGCGCTCGGCGAGATTCTTCAGCTGTGCGACGCCACGTTCGTGCTCTTTGGCGCCGATGATGACCGCGAAAGGAAATCCGCCTTTGACCGCCCATGCGAGCTGACCCTTGAGCGACTCGTCGGAACCGAGATAGAGCGTGGTCGGCACGCCGGCATTGCGCAAGTCCGAGGCGATCTTCAGCACCGTCGGTCGCGCAGTCGCATCGAAATCAAGTACGGCGACGCGAGCCGGTGATGCGGCTGTCGGAGGCACCAGGCCGAGTTCGTCTAAGGCCGCGAACAGCCGGTCCATACCGACGCTCATGCCCACGCCCGAGAGTTTCATCGGGGCGAATCGCGACACGAGGTCGTCGTACCGGCCGCCGGAACAGACCGACCCGAATGCCGGCAGTGCGGTCAACGTCGTTTCGAACACGGTACCGGTGTAGTAGCCAAGGCCGCGGGCGATGGAGAGGTCGACGGCCCATGATGAGCGGGGGACTCCGAGACCGTCCACCAGCGCAGTGAGTCGGCGCAATTCTTCGATGCCTTCATGCGATCGGGGAGAGAACTGAAGCATGGCATGTGCTTTGTCCAACAAGGATTCGGCAGAATCCGCCGACAAGTCCAGGAGCTCGCGTATGGCATCGACCTGCTGGTCGTCCAGACCGATCTTCGCGGTGAGCTCGGCGGCGACCGCATCCCATCCCATGCGGGCTCGCTTATCGATGGCGCGCAGCACGGCGGGCGTGCGGGACGCGTCGAAATTCAGGAAGTCCGACAGACCATCGAGCACCTTGCGGTTAGAAACGCCGATGATGATCTTGTCCGCCAGGCCGAGGTCGCGGAACACGTCGTACATCAACGCGATGATCTCAGCGTCGGCGACGATGGACCGGGGACCGACGATATCGGCGTCGCACTGGATGAACTGACGGTACCTGCCGGCCTGTGCGTGTTCGCCGCGCCAGACGTTGCCGATGTGGTACCGGGCGAACGGGAACGTGAGCTCGTCGGCATGCGCAGCAACGTAGCGGGCCAAGGGAACAGTAAGGTCGAAGCGGAGGCCGAGCGGTTCGTCGTTGTCGGTCAGCTTCGCACGGTACATCTGCTTGGAGACTTCCGCTTCGCCGCCGGTCAGGACGTCTACACGCTCCAACGCCGGCGTGTCGATGGACGAGAACCCGTGCCTGCGGAAGATGCCGGCGATGCGGTCCATCATCGCCTGGCGCGCGGCGGCGTCGGCAGGCAATAGGTCGCGAAAGCCCGAAGGCGGCTGTGAATCGATGCGGTCCATGATGGACTCATGGTACAATGGAACTATGTTCAGCGCCACACTAGCACTCGCCGGACTGATTGTGTTCTGGTTGATGCTCGGACTGTTTCTCATCGCCGCGGCACGGCACAACGCCGGCGTTGTGGATATCGGGTGGGGTTTCGCCGTGGTGACCGCGGTGGTCGCCGCGTACCTCTGGCAGCAACCGGTGGGCCTCAGGGCGGTGCTGGTCCTTGTCCTGGTCGCGGTATGGGGAATGCGACTCGTTACCCATGTCGTCATGCGCGATTGGGGTAGTCCCGAGCATTGGCGATACGCAAGACTGCGCACGGCGTGGGGCAATTGGTACGTGCTTCGGAGCTTCGTGAGCGTGTTCGCGCTCCGGGCGGTGATGCTCGTTCTCGTGGCCGCACCGGCATTATGGGTCGTGACGTTCGGCGGGCCGATGTCCACATGGGTGGACTACTTCGGTCTCGTGGTGTGGGTCATCGGATACGCGTTCGAAACCATAGCGGATTTCCAACTGATGCGGTTCATGAAGACGCCGTCCAATCACGGTCGGATGCTGATGGACGGCCTGTGGCATTACAGTCGGCATCCGAACTATTTCGGTGAACTGATGATGTGGTGGGGCATCTGGTTCATCGCACTTTCCGTGCCCGGCGGCTGGGTCACCATCATCGGTCCGCTCGCGCTCAGCGGTTGGATACTGCTCCGCTCGATCCCGCTCGTGGAATCTCATCTGCTCGAGAACGCCGAGTACCGTGCGTACGCACGGCGTACCAGCGAACTGTTGCCCTGGTTTTAATGATGCAAAAGAAAAGACCGGGAGCGATGCTCCCGGTCTTCGTGACGACTACTGACGCGGCGGTGTCACGGGTTCCGACCACGCGACTTCGGTGACCGGTGTCGGTGTGGCTTGTACGGCGATGATCACCGGTGCCGGCGTCGGTCGCGCGTGTTGGGTTTCGATGAGCTCCACGATGGGTGCGGTCACGGCGACGAGCTCGACGCCGAGCTTCGGGTGCTTGCCCGGGCGATCGTAGCAGACGATGGGATCGTCCCGGGACGACCACCAATACCGCGGCCGCGAGTGCTCGGCATCGCCTATGAACCACGGAGAGGCACAGGGCACCTCACGCGGGGTTTCCATCAGCAGTGCCTGCGTCTCGGACGCACGGTTGACCGTGTCGATGCCGGCCCCACCGAGTCTGAACACGCCCGGGAACTTGAACTGGAAGATGGTCGCCACCAGGATGATGAGCGCCGCGACGATGAACACCTTACCTATGGCGGGCGACACACGTTCCTTGACCCAGAGTCCGAACAGGCCGATGACCGGGCAGAGCGCGATGGCGAACACGCCGACGACGACCGGGCCGAAGACGCGGATCGCGCTGAAGAGTCCGATGATGACCGCCAGCATGAGCGAGATCGCCAGCACCACGAGGATGATGACGGTCCGCTTCACGGAGCTGAAGAATCCCATGGCTACTCCTTCTTCCTGATGGCGGTGGCGGGAGTCCCGCCGTTGATGATGATCCGCTTCGCCAGGTCACCGTGCGACTTGCTGATGACCTGACGGAGGAACCCGGAGAGACCACCGGTACCGAACTGTTGCTCCAGCGCACAGCCGGCGGCGATGAGCGCGCCGGCCTGGACCAGACGCCCGCCCTGGGTCTCGGCGATGATGCCGCGTTCGACCGCGGCACGATAGACCTTGTCCCAGACGCTGTCGGGAAGGTCAGCGACGATCTTGGCGACGTCCGAACTCGCCGCGGTGGCGAAATCGGACAGCGAGAATGGCATGCTCGTTCCTTTCTTTTCGATGAACGACCGTGTGGGTTGATATTAGCATAAAATATACGAAAAGTCAAGTCATTGCCTGACACGCATGCCACGGTATACTTGGCGGGTATCCATCATCGATGCCTATGAACACGAACCAATCGGTGGCCCGCGACGTATTCATGTATCTGCTCGTCATCGTGGTGCTCACGATGAGCGCGGTTTCGTTGGGGTCCATGCTGTTCGATTTCGTGAACCATTACCTCCCCGACATTGCACAGCCGCTATGTTCGTACGATTCCTGCTTCGGTTCCATCCGCAGCGAGCTGGCGTTCCTGTTCGTGGCGTTCGGTGTGCTGGTCTGGGCGTGGCGGTTCATCCAGAAAGATCTGGCAGCGCATCCGGAGAAGAGGGACCTGAAGGTCCGTCGCTGGCTGATGTACCTGACGCTCTTCGTGGCGGGAGTCACGGTCATCGGGGACTTCGTGGCGCTCATCAACGGTTGGCTCCAGGGCGAGCTGACGATGCAGTTCCTGCTCAAGGTGGTTGCCGTGCTGTTCATCGCAGGGTCCATCTTCTATTACTTCCTGCGCGAACTGCATCCCGAGAGAAGGGGGAATCAGAAATATGTCGCGTGGCTGGATATCGCCATCGTCATCGCTGCGCTCGTCATCGGGTTCATCACCGTGGGCTCGCCCGTATCGGCACGGGCCCGCACGCTGGACGCGCAACGGGTCAGCAACCTGGAATACATCCAGAGCCAGATCGTGAACGTCTACTGGACGGGGAAGGGGAAGCTTCCCGACTCTCTGGACCAGCTCATCGACCCGGTGAGCGGGTTCGTGCCGCCGACCGATCCGGAAACCGGGAAAGCGTACGAATACATACGGAAGGGGACGCTGCAGTTCACGCTCTGCGCGACGTTCACCACGATATCCAGCGGAAGCATGAACCCCGCACCGCAGACATATCCGGTCGGACCCTACGGGCAAGCGGGCACTTGGGACCATGGCGTCGGCAGAGCGTGTTTTGACCGCACCATCGATCCGCAATTGTATCCACCGAAGATAAAAAATCCATGACAAAACGTATCATCATCGGCGCCATTGTCGTCGTATTGGTGGTGGCGACCGCCGTACTCATCTATTCAAGGAACCGGTCGTCCGCGAACACGGACGAACAGGCGCTTGGTCTCGGCCTGCAGACGCCGACGCCCAGTCCGACCCCGGTACCGGGAAGTCTCGCAATGACGAATGTGAACAACCTCATCCCGACACCGGGGACGGCAGCAGCAAGCGCGGTGAAGACGCTATCGGATGGTCTGCAGTATCAGGATGTGACCGTGGGGACGGGTGCCGTCGCGACCGCGGGCAAAACGGTATCGGTGAACTACACGGGTTGGCTCACCGACGGCACGAAATTCGACAGTTCATTGGATCGCGGCACGCCGTTCCAGTTCGAGCTGGGGGCCGGCATGGTCATCAAGGGGTGGGACGAGGGTGTCGCCGGCATGAAGGTCGGTGGCGAGCGCAAGCTCATCATCCCGGCGTCGCTGGGGTATGGGGCCGCCGGGGCTGGGGGAGTGATACCGCCGAACGCGACGCTGGTCTTCGATGTGCAGTTGCTTGGAGTGCAATAGAAATCCACGAACGTCAAGAATCGTCACATATCAAAAGGTTGATATCCTGTGGATAACTAAAGGGGGAATGTTTCGCAGAAGCCCGAGGGGACCGTCAACGGTCCCTGTTCGGTTCCGTTCGGAGTATTGACGACATCATCGATCATGAGCGGACGATGATCCGGCCGGAGAACGGAGAATGATGCTGCCGGGCGGTTCACGGAAGTATCATTCTCTACTCTCCCCTGCCGGACCGGCTGAAATGCGACGTCCCTCTGGCGGCCGCCGCGACATGGACGGATAGATAATGTCGCATAATGTAATACCGGTCGGGGAGCGGCGGCGCTTTGCTATTTTTCCACCGAGCTTGTATTGTATGCGCCATGAAATTCGGTCCCATCGGACGGGTGGTCGCCCTCTGTGCTCTGATCGTCGCCGTGGTCGGCGCCATCGCCTATCTCGAGCGTGTCCCGTCACGGCGCCTGGCGTCGTTGTTCGGGGTATCGGTGACCGTTTCTGACCTGCATTCCCCTTCGCCATCCCCGACGCCGTCGGTCATCGCGCTCAGCGACCGCCTGCCCGCGTTGTCGATCGGTTCAGTCGCCGTTCAGACTTTCTCCGGTTCAACCCTGGTACGCACGGCCGCGGCGACCGCGGTCACATCCGACGGATTGTTCGTCACCACGTCCGCCGCTGCACCGTACGGTTCCGGCTCGTTCGTATATCAAATCGCCACGTCGCAGGGCTCAGTGGTCCGTGCACGCCGTGTCGCATATGATGCGGTCGCCGGCCTGGTACTCCTGAAAGCCGACAATATCGATGTGGGGACCGTCGCATTCTCCGCCGATGCTCAGATACGCGCGGGTGATGAACTGGATGCGGTCGGTGCGACATTCGCGCTTTCGCACTACGTTCCGGTCGTCCTGCCGCTTTCGGTCGTGTACTCACCGGACGGTACGTCGGCGGTATTGTCATACGATCGTACGTTCACCAATCTGCTCGCCGGCGCCCGTATCGTGGACGGTGATGGGCATGCGGTCGGCATCTTCTCGGGAACGTCCGCCGGCATCGTCGGGGCGACGTCGATCAATGCTTTTATCGACGGGTATCTCGGCCAAACACGCTAACTTTCTTCGCATGGAGCGCATGCAGTTGCAGCAAACGGTTCGTGCGGTCCTGGCGCTCTGCCAGCTCGCGGCACGGTGCGACGTCGACGATATCCGCACCGACATCCTGGACGAAGCCGCCGTTCTCATCGATGTGAGCATCGGACTCCCCGCTGAGACACGTACCGAGTCGGTCGCGGCATGGTGCCGCCAGACTGCCGGTTGGTTGTCACGCCTCGAAGGCATCGGTGGCGTCGACGAACCATCGCTATTGCGGGCACAGGCGCGCGTGCTCCGTCTGCAGGCGTCAGCCGACGGCGCACAACAGCCGCAGAAACGGATCGCATCGGCGGTGCGCAAAAAGCGCCGGACCGGGACACCGATAGGCGAGCCTACGAAGGGGCAGGTACGTATTTTGGAATGGCTCCGGTCGAACCCCGGAACGCGCAGCGGCGAACTCGTCGAACACTTCGCCGGAGACTTCTCACCGCGCACCGTGAAGCGGTCACTGAGCAACCTCGTGGCCACCGGTTTAGTGCAGCGTTCGAAGACCGAAACCGGCGGTGTCAGGTACGAAGCGGCGGAGCGTTGACACGCGATTCGTGTCTGGTATACCGATTCAATTCTGCTGATCCGTACCCTGTCGTGAGCAGTCGACGTGGACCGCCATCCCTCCTCGGTTCACGGTGACCCGCTGGCGGCAGGATATGGATCCGCATGGTGGGGGGAAGTAACAAATGTCATTGCTCCGTTCCCTCCTGCTCGGGCTTGCCGTTGCCGCCGTCACCTACGGCGGTGTTGTCGGTATCACGCATCTATCAGGGCGCGGAGCGGCTGAGTTATCCACAGGTGCCACGCAGTCGGTGACACCTACTTTGGCACCTGAAAATGGTGCCAAAAATAGTGCCAAACAGAATGGCACAACTTTGGCACAAGTCGTGGCACCAAAATTGGCACAACTTTCACCGACTTTGGCACCAACCGGAACCGTGACACCAAGTCCACGCATATCGCCAACACCGTGGCCGTCCACACCGACGCCGACTCCGTCACCGACGTCCACACCCACACACCATACGGCCTCTCCGACACCCTGGCCGACCCAAACGGTGACTCCGAGTCCGACACCGACCCCCTCAGACATCCCCACCCCGTCACCCGAACCGACCGAAACGCCGAACCAATCTCCGACGCCGGAACCTACCGACACACCCGCCCCGTCCCGCGTCGTCATCAACGAAATCGCCTGGATGGGAACCGCAGCCGATGCGAACGACGAATGGCTCGAGCTCTATAACGCGGGGGATTCGGCCGTCGATCTTTCCGGCTGGACGCTTCAGGCTGAGGACGGAACCCCGAAAATCGCGCTTTCCGGCACGATCGGCGCGAATGGCTATTATCTTCTGGAACGTACGGATGACACCGTGATCAGCGACATTGCCGCAGATCAAATCTATAGCGGTGCGATGGGAAATGCCGGGGAAGTGCTCGTCCTGCGGGATTCGACCGGCATGGAGCGTGATCGGGTCAGTGCATGGTATGCCGGCAATAACACCACGAAAGCGTCGATGGAACGGATAGATGCGCTGGCAGACGGTTCCGATCCGTCAAACTGGGCCGACCACGTCGGGGCGGCCTATGGGGCCGATGCCGATGGTAACCCCATAAACGGCACTCCGGGGGCGAAAAACAGCGTTCAAGCGTGATATCCACAGAAACGCTTGTGGCCGATTCGGCCTCCTATATAATAGCTAGTGATTACCTCGGCTCTTTGCACAGCCGATTTGGTGGTAATTGAGGATTATTGACATTTCCTGCAGGTCTGATAGCCTCAAGACTACCGATTCCCTGTGCGAGGGGACGGGGCAAGTACCTTTGAAACCTTGGTGAAACCAATATGTCGACCGATTTAGGTTGCTTTTTGGTTCTCAGGGTCACGCGCTGAGCTGGCTATCCCCGCCCGACATTATCGACATGGCGGCCGGGGACAGGCAGCCCAGGAAAGGACGTTGAAAACATAGGAACGAAAGAAACGATTGAACGGTTGAACGACTGAAACGGAAGTACGCATCCAACTTTTGTCACCAGAATGGGCTTTGGCGTCGATGCCGCGTGGCTCCGGTATTCCTTGGTCGATCATGGAAGGTCCGGGAACGCACGTCTGGGCGTGCGGCCGCATGGTAGTTCAGGGCCCGACGTCTTCCGGCCTTCACCTCCGGGAGACATTCACGATAGTGCAGTGCAGTATTAATCCCCCGCTCCCCCGAATCTTCCCGCCTCACGGCGGTCGGCGTCGGAGGACACAGCGGGAACAGTATCCTATACATGTCTAATCGCATTCAGTTTGGGGCAAAGACGCTTGCGACTCTGATGATGGTCAGCACGGTGCTCTCCATCTCCGGATTCGCGGCACTCGCTCCGGCTGTCGCGCAGGCAGTCGCTCCGGCAGACTACGGTCTGCACGAGGGTGACGCCATCACCGCGAACGCAGCCGCGGGCGACCCCGATATCTATATCGTCAACGACTGGGGCTACAAGCGCCTCTTCGTAAATCCTGCGATCTTCAACCTCTACGGCCAGCTCGGCTGGAGCAAAGTGAAGCAGGTTTCCGCAGCGACCCGTGACGCGTTCGTCACGTCCGGTCTGTTCCGGAACTGTGAGACCAACGACCAGAAGGTCTACGGTCTGGACGTCACCGGTGAGGACACCGCGGTGTTGCACTGGGTGAACGTCACTGGCGCACAGGCGGTGGCTCAGGACCCGAACTTCTTCCAGAAAGTGTTCTGCATCAACAATGCGGAGCAGGCTCTGTACGGAACGGGTTCTGACTTCACCTCGCTGAGCCAGATCCCGAACTACGCGCGTGGCGCGACGGGAACCGGCACCGGCACCACGAGCGGTCTGAGCGTCTCACTGGCCTCCGACAACCCGTCGTCCGGTACATTGATTGAGACCCAGTCAATGGCCGACCTTGGGCACTTCAGCATCATGGGCTCCGGCGTAGTCCACACGATCACTCTCTCGAAGCTTGGTATCGCCGGCGACAGCACCCTCACGAACATCTACCTGTTCGTAAACGGTGTCCGTGTCACTGACGCCTCCACCTTTGGAAGCGGTGTCGTGACCTTCAACGATGCAAACGGCCTGTTCACGGCTCCGGCCGTCGTGCAGGTACGCGCTGACATCGCTGACGCCACCAGCGGCCAGACGGTCGGTGTTGCCATGACCGGCCTTGAGACCGGCACGGTCAACGTATCCGGCAATCTGTTCTCCATCGCAGCCAACCCGGGCGACCTCGCACAGGTCGACATGGGCGGAGCCCTGCTGGACTCCGGCGGCGGTATCGATCCGCAGGCTGATGTCCGTGTCTGGGAGGACAGCAACGTCCAGGTCAACAACAAGGACGTCACGCTCACCCGCCTGACGCTCCGTGAGATCGGTTCGGTCAACTACTCGGACATCCAGAACTTCCGGTTGTACGTCGGAGGCGTGCAGGTCGCCACTGCGGCGAACCTGGATGCCAACGGCTACGTCACCTTCCTGACCAACACAGCATTGCCGGTCGGAACGCGTGACCTCAAGGTCCTGGCCGACGTGGTCGGCGGTGCCACCCGCACCTTCAGCTTCCAGCTCAAGGGCGCGTACGACATCCAGCTCACTGACAGCAACTACCATGTCGGTATCGCAGCGACGGGTGCCGTGCTTGGGAAAGCAACCACCACGTGCACGGTCAGTGCGGCTCCGCACGTGGACGTGACCAAGGCCACCAACTCGCCCTCCGGCGACGTGGTCCAGGGTTCCACCGGTGTAGCGATCGCGAAATACCAGTTCCAGGCGTACGGCGAAGCCATCAAGGTTGACCAGTTGGGTGTCAACGCATCAGTCGATGGCAACAGCGGATACCTCCGCAACGGCCGCCTGTTGATCAATGGTGTGCAGTACGGCAGCACGAAGAGCATCATTCTCAACGACGACCACACTGCGACAACGTCGTTCACGGTCAACTACAC
>DATKOD010000023.1:0-24760 GCA_035524755.1 Minisyncoccota bacterium | reverse complement strand
CATAATAGTCAATAGCATGGTATGATGGCTCCATGCGCCCGTGGTGGAATTGGCAGACACGCCGCCCTTAGGAGGCGGTGCCGCAAGGCGTGGGGGTTCAAGTCCCTCCGGGCGCACTACCATTGACTGATATGCCATTATATGATATAATGGTAGTTGAACCTAGGAGGAAGTGTGAAAGTCGATTGGCAGAAGAAGACCTTCGAGATCCAGGCGGAAGAGGTCGAGGTGCTGGCGAAGCTCGCCGTCTCGATGCTGAGACAGGAACCGCCGGTCCGACGCGACAGTTCGGACAACAAGTTCCTGATCGTGTTCGGAGGCATCATGCTGGCGTTCTTCGCCCTGTGCATGGTCCTGTGACACAACCCAACGGGGGCCCCTCGGCCCCCGTTTTGCTTTCTGTATTTCACTTCAGCTCGATCTTGAGCTTCTTGGTCTTCGCCTTCTGGAGGGTCGGCAGGCGGATGGTCAGGATGCCGTTCTTCATGCTGGCTTTTGCGCCCTCGGCATCCACCTCTTCCGGCAGGATGATGGAGCGCGAGAACGGCCCCCAATACAGCTCCTGGTAGAAGTAGTCGCCCTTGCGGATCTTCACTTCGGGTTGCCGTGAGCCCTTGATGGTCACCATGTCGTTGAGAATGGAGATGTCCATGTCGGGGATGGTCGCACCGGCGATCGTGGACTGGATGACGATGTCGCCGTCTTCCTTATAGACGTCCACCGTCAACGAGCCCTCGGATTGGGTGTCGGTGCTGCGGCCGGATGCCGCCAACTGGATGTCGAGTTCGTCGTCGTTCACGGCAGTCAGGCAACGCTCGGTCGGACCAGAGCGTCGCGTTCCTTGATTTTATCAAATAACACCGAAATGAGGAATGCCATGACAATCAACAGCATGGTGGAGAAGAACAGGGAGACCGTCTGCTGCATCTGGCTGATGAACAGGTTGAAGACCCAGTGGAACGCCGTGGCCATCGCCAGGCCCATCCAGAACAGCGCCCGTTTGTGCTGTGTGTAGAACCACGACAGCGCCAGGAAGTACCCCAACAGGGCCGACGACAGGGCATGCAGAAGCGTGGCGCCGGCGAACCGCAGGCCCAAGAGGCCTACGGTGGCACCTAAGCCGTCGGGCAGGACGTGGCTGATGACGAGGATGTTCTCCATCGCGGCGAACCCCATCGCAGCGGTCAGCATGTAGATCATCGCATCCACTGGCTCATCGAATTCGGGATTGCGCAAGACGACGAAGAACACGGCCAGATATTTGACGACCTCCTCGACGAACGCGGCCCACAGGAAGAACCAGGGGGAGTTGGAGAACAGCGACCCATCGACATGGAATGTGGTCGCGATGAACTGCACGAACAGGAGCTGGGCGACGATGGCCAATGGAGAGAGCATGATGCCCAACAGCAATACCTTGGTGAGCATCGTCTTCGGTTCGGGATGCGCGTCCTTGCGGAGCCACCAGACGAGCCAGAGGAGTGAGGGGACGAACCCCAGGGCGATCAATAAGAGATCCGTGGACTCAGGCATGGGTGCCCCTATTCTACCACGGGCCAGGCTTGGACCATGAGCATGGTCTTCGCATCATCGGTTCCGTGGATGCGACCCCACAGCTCTTCTGTGACGAATGGCATGAACGGGTGCAGGAGCTTCAGGCTGGTCATCAGGAGTTCGCGGAGCATCCGTTGTGCGGATTGTCGGACCGCCGCATCGTCGCTCTTGAGGTTCGGTTTCGCGGCTTCGATGATGTCATCGGCGAACGTGTGCCAAATGTAGTGGTAGATCTTCTCCCCGGCCATATAGAGGCGGAGAGCTTCCATGTCGTCGGTGACCTCACGCGAGAACGCCGCCAGCTTCTCGAGAACGAGTGCATCGCCCTCGGTCAGCGGCGCCCGCGGAACATCATCCGGGGCGCTCATCAGGACGAATCGCGCGATGTTCCAGAGTTTGTTGGCGAAGTTCCGGTATCCTTTGACCTTGTTGAGGTCGAATTTCAGGTCACTGCCCGGTCCGACACCTACGATGAGCGACATCCGGAGCGCGTCGGTGCCGTTGGACCTCGTCACATCCAACGGATCGATGCCGTTGTTGAGCGATTTGCTGAATTTCCTGCCGTCCTTGTCGCGGACGATGCCGTGGAAATATGCGGTATGGAACGGGATCTGATCCAGCAGGTATCCTGACAGCATGATCATGCGCGATACCCAGAGCGTGAGGATCTCGTAGCCGGGATTGATGACCGTCGTCGGATGGTATATGCGCAGGTCGTCGGTGGTGTCGGGCCAGCCGAGCGTCGAGAACGTCCACAAGCCCGAACTGAACCAAGTATCCAGCGTATCTTCGTCCTGGATCCAGCCGTCGCCCTTCGGAGCGACCAGATCACAGGAGATGTCATCACCGCGGTACCAGACAGGGATGCGATGACCGTAGAGGATCTGCCGGCTGATGCACCAGTCACGGAGATTCTCGACCCAGTGCATATAGATTTTACGGAAATGCTCCGGCATGACCGTGATATCACCGCTTTCAACGACCGACCGCATGATGCTCTTGAGCGTCGTCGGTGAACCCTTGCGGTCGAATTCCTTGTCGACATCGACGAACCATTGCAGCTTCGGTAATGGCTCGATGATGCCGCCCGTGCGGTCGGACTTCGAGATGTTGTTCAGGATTTCCTCTTCTTTCTCCAGAAGACCCTTGTCTTTCAGCCATCGGACGACAAGCTCGCGAGCCTCCAGCACCTTCTTCCCATTGAGCATGTCGGACACGTTCTCCATGCGCGCGTGCTCATTGATGACCTTCTTGAACGGTAGATCGTGACGTTCTGCGAGTTCCCAGTCGATGAGCGAGTGCGCCGGCGTGACGCCTACCGCGCCAGTGCCGTAGGTCGGGTCAACGTCCTTATCGGCGATGATGCGGATCTCGAGCGGCGTGTCCGCGAAGACAACGGAATACGTCTTACCCACGAACCCACGATACCGTTCGTCGTCGGGATGTACGGCGACCGCGACATCGCCGACTTTCGTTTCGGGCCGGGTGGTCGCAATGGGGATGGGGAAATCCTTCGCGTAGCGGAAGGTGTACAGCGATGACTTCGTCTCCTCGTGGATGATCTCATCGTCGGAGATCGTCGTTTGACCCTTCGGATCCCAGTTCACGATGCGATTGCCACGATAGATGAGTCCCTCGTCATACATACGCTTGAACGCGGTCCGGACGGCGCGCTCCCGTTCCTCATCCAGAGTGAATGCCAGACGCGACCAGTCGACCGAATCGCCGATGATGCGCAGCTGTCCGAGGATGTGCTGCTGGTTGTCGAGCGCGAACTCGTTGACCTGCCGGAAGTATTCCTCACGCGTGAAGTCGTGACGGCTCTTGCCTTCTTTGGCGAGTATTTTTTCGTATTTCGCGTTCGTCGCGATGGCGGCATGATCGGTGCCCGGGATCCAAAGCGTTCGGCGGCCGCGCATGCGGTGATATCGGATGACCGTATCCTGGAGCGCGTGCTCGAACACATGTCCGAGGTGCAGTGTACCGGTCACGTTCGGTGGCGGCATCGCGATGATGAACGGTTTCGCATCAGCGGCGGTGACACCCTCTGCGACGCACGTGTCCGGATTGAAGAAACCGCTCTGTTCCCAGCGGCGGTAGATATCGGTTTCGGTCGCGGACGGGTCGTAAGTTTTCGGGAGCTCGATACTGGACATTAGAAGAAAACTATCGTATACATACGTTCGTTCATCGTACCTGAAAAAGCGAGGTAGTTCAATGAATGCAGAGCGATCGCATGACGCTGACGCATGCGGACAGTGCACGTTCGTCGCTGATCGTGACTTCATCGTCGTAACGTCGGCGCAGCGGCAGCAGGCCGAGGTGACGCTTGCCAAGAAGCTCCGGTCGCTGGCGGGGTTCTACGACCTCGAGGAAACGATCATCCCGCTCGGTCGTTTCACCCTGCCGCGCTGGAACGGGCATGCGACGTTCTGGCTGTTCACGTGCGGCGACTGTCAGCAGCAGTCCGTGGACTACCTGCACGGCTATCGCCTGTACCTGAAGTGTCAGCACTGCGGGGCGAATCTCCGGGTCATCGGCGAACGTTTCTACGAGGAAGCGGGTCTGCCGAAACCATCCACGGAACGGCGGCGCCGCTAGACGCCAAGCCGCAGGTTCGCGTCCATCACGACCGTCTCCCATGAGACGGTCTTTTCTTTTCGGGCGGCGAAGAAGCCGGCCACCGCGATCATCGCGGCGTTGTCGCCGGTCCAGGCAAGGTCGGGGATGAACACCGGCAACCGCAGCTGCGTTCCCAGTTCCCGAAGTCGTGAACGCAGAAGCGTGTTGGCGCTGACACCGCCCGACAACAACAGAGCATGCACGCCCAGCATCGTCGCGGCGCGTGACGTCTTCCCGATGAGCACATCAATGGCGGCGGCTTGGAACGACGCGGCGATATCCGCCTTCTGTTTGCCGGTCAGTTCGCCGCCGAGGTCACGGATGAGATACAGCACCGCGGTCTTCAATCCCGAGTACGAGAAGTCAGAATCACCGGACGTGAGCATCGGACGCGGCAGCGCGTATGCCGTCGGGTCACCGGTCTCGGCGAGCTTTGAAAGTTTCGGTCCGCCCGGGTACCCGAGGTCCAGAAGACGCGCGACCTTGTCGAACGCCTCGCCGACGGCGTCATCGCGGGTCTCACCGATGATTTCGTAATCCCCATGACCGCGCATGAGCACGAGCTCCGTGTGGCCGCCCGACACCACCAGGTTCAGTGCCGGAACGATATCGCCGGGCGGGTCATCGCGGAGCCAGTTCGAGTGGATGTGCCCGTCCAAATGGTTCACGCCGACCAGCGGCTTGTTCCATTTCCACGCCAGCGTGCGCGCGAACATCAGGCCGACCAACAGGGCGGGTCCGAGGCCGGGACCGCGGGTGATTGCGATGAGATCGATGTCGCGCTCCGGATCGGTGATACCCGCTTCTTTCAACGCCGTGTTGAAGACATGCTCGATGTTGGCGGCATGTTCTCGCGCGGCGAGCGCCGGCACGACGCCGCCGAACTTCTCATGCATGGCGATCTGGCTGGACACGACGCTGGAGCGCACCGTGAACACACCGTCGCGCTCTTCGACGATCGCGACCGCCGTTTCATCGCACGACGTTTCGATACCGAGAATAACCATACGTGTAGCCCCGACGGGATTTGAACCCGTGTTACCGGAATGAAAATCCGGTGTCCTAGGCCAGACTAGACGACAGGGCCATGAGCCGATTGTAGCAGAATCCCGACTACTTCGTCGCGATGATCTGCTTGAAGACCGCCGGGCGCGTGGCCGCGATGTCGGAGAGCACCTTGCGGTCGAGTTCGATGTTGGCGGCTTTCAGCTGGGCGATGAGCCGGGAGTAGGAGATGCCGTTCTCGCGCGCGGCGGCGGAGATGCGGACCTGCCAGAGACGGCGGAACGTGCGCTTCTTGATCTTGCGGTCCTTGAACTGGTGCGACCACGCGTGCAACAGTGCTTCCTTGGCGGTGCGGAACTTCGTGGAGCGGGTCCACATGAAACCCTTCGCGTGCTTCAACAGGCGCTTGCGACGGGCATTGGAGGTTGTTCCTCGTTTGACGCGGGTCATGGTGCGGGATTACGACGCGATACCTTCACCGGGAAGCAGTGCCTGGAAGGACTTGGCGAACGACTTCGGGCTTTCCTTGAAGCCGCGCTTCGCCAGCCCTTCAGCGCCGGTGTTCTTTGCATTGAAATGGTTCTGGCCCGGCTTGCGCTTAAAAACCTTTCCGGTGCCGGTGATCTTGATGCGCTTGGCGAGCGAACGGTTTGATTTATGCGTGTGTGCCATCGGTTGTCGGTTTCGGGGCCGCTTTCTTGTCCTTCTGGATGACGAGCACCCAGCCGTAGGGTCCCCGCATTGGCTGACCCTGGCGGATGAAGGGGATTTTCAGGTAGGTGAGGAACCGTTGGAGCTGTTCCAGGCCGCGCTCGGGGAACGCCTTTTCACGTCCGCGGAGCGTCAGTTCCACCTTGACCCAGTGTCCTTCACCAAGGAATTCGTCGGCTTTCTTTGCAATGAATGCCAGGTCGTGCACGCCGGTCTTGAACCCTACGCGGACGGCTTTGGTCTTCTGTTCCTTCACCCTCGGCCTCGCTTTCTCTTCCTTGGACTTCTGGTACTGGTACTTCCCGTAGTCCATGATCTTGGCGATGGGCGGGCTCGCCGTGGGGCTGACTTCCACCAGGTCCAGGTCCGATTCACGGGCGAGGCGCTGTGCGTCGAAGGTCTTCATGACGCCCAGTTGCTTGCCGTCAGGTCCGATGACTTGGACCTCGGGAACGCGGATCTGTAGATTGACTCGAAGCTGCTTGATGGCCAAGTGTGGTGGTGATCGGAACGGGACTCAGGATACCACGGCGGGTCGGATTTGCCAAGTCCCCGGCCTATTGCATCGGGCAGGCACTCCACATGCCGCGTCCGGCCGCTTTCGCAGCCGCCTGCGCGGTCTGGAACTCATGAGCGTGTGCGATGTCGGGCGGGTAGGTGTTCACCTGCGCATAGCCGTCCTGCACGAGGACCAAATTCACGAACGTGCCGTCTTCCATGTATACGTACCGTAACAAGCGGCCATATTTGTCGGTCTCACTGATATCCTTGACCAGGCGAACCGGGGTACCTGGAACGAGGAGGGATTTCATGAACGCGCTGGCTTCGGGGCCGTAACACTGCACCGGTTTCGTCGGACTGACCGTTTCGGGCGTATTCACGCCGACGAAGCGTACCTTCTGGTTCCCGTCAACGACGATGGTGTCTCCGTCCACGACACGTATGACATGGACGAATCCGGACGGGACGGGAGAAAACGAAGCGGCCAGGGTTGTGGTCGGCGGGACGGGTCTGGCTGCTTGCCAGGTTGCAATGCCTATGCCGAACAGTACGAACGGAATGGCGATCCGCAGATTGCGTTTCATCGGTAGAGAAGCGCGCGCAATACCGCCAATTGTTTGGCGGCGCCGATACTGGCGCGATGCGGTTTGGGCTCCGGCGCGACATCGAGCTTACGGCATATCTGATCGAAGCTCGGCGATGCCATTCCGAGCCGCGACCAAGCGAGCGTGAACAGATCCAACCGATGATAATCGGTCGGATCTTCCACGCCGGCGGATTTGAAGCCGGCATCCAGGAACGAGTAGGTCAGGAAGACGTTGTACGAACAGAACACCGCATCGGCGGCCTTCTGCGCGTACACGGTCAGCGCCGTTTCCAGGTCAACGGCGTTCGCCCATGCGCGGGAACTGTAGCCGATGACATCCAACGCGCGCCGGGCGCCGGTGCGGATGTTGAGCGGTTTTATGCGCGCATGGTATTCGTCGCGTATCTTCAATGACTGCGGGTCTACGACGAGAAGCGCGAGGTCGACGATCTCATGCACCGACGCATCCAGACCGGTGGTCTCGATGTCGGTGATGGCGATGGGCCGTTCGCGCAGTCGCATGGCGACGCACTACTTCGTGAAGACGAAAGAGTCCAGCATCTGGCCGTATTCCTTGACCAGGACCGGGTCGACGGAACTGATACCGAATTCGACGAGTTTCGTGCCGCGCTGGACGAAGTGCGAAGTGAAGATTTCGCCGGTGACCGGATGGCGGAGTGAGAGGCGTGTCCACACGATGCCGTTGAGGGTGACCGATGCCGACGCGACCACGTATGGCTTCGCCTGCGTCAGCGTATCGGCCAACAGTCCGTCGGTGACCGTGACGCCGGAGAATAGATCCTGTGACGAGCTCGCCAGTGCCCATGCGACGCATGACTCACCGCAGGACGCGACGACCCAGTCTTTCGGGTACGGGACCTTGAATCCCAAGGACGCGCTGGAATACACCGGCCAATCGCTCGGCGCTTTCGCGTACGTGAACGTGGGTGGAGTTTCAGCGACGGGACTCGGTGATGCAGACACTTCGGGTGACGTTGCCGGACCCGAAAAATTCTTCAAATATCCTCCGCGCCAGGCAGCCGCGACGATAAGACCGACGATCACTATGCCCAACCCGACGCGAATGAGTATGCGTGAATTCATGTGCGCCAGTATGGCAAGAAACGGCCCGCCGTCAAGGCGGGCCGGTGTGGTCCTGCGCGTTCTCCACGGGCGCGGACTGGCAGAGGAGCGTGATGCTGCACGAGTTCTGCATGCAGTCGAACGTCGCACTCGTGCACAGCATCTCCGGGTGCAGCTGCAGGAACGCGTCGACCTGGGCGTCGAGGTCCCGGTTGTCCTTGAAACCCCTGACGTCCAGCCGGACGACGTGGCCGTTCGGCGAGATGGACACGAACGTCTGCAGTGAGTGCTGCGGTTCCGGGTGCTTGTACCCGAAGTAGGCGATCACACCCACACACGCGGCGAACGCCATGATCGCAAAGAGCAGTGTCTTCACGGCTGCCTCCTATGGAAAGAACTTCGTAGTGGAGATGGTGGGAATCGAACCCACGTCCAGAGCCAACACCGTCGAACGTCTACTGTGGTATCCGGTCTGTTTGCATCAGCTCCCTGGGAGACCGGCAGAAGGGGAACTGAGCTGCCTACCTAATGTCTCGTCCGGCTACGGATATGCAGCGTAGTCAGACCAGCTCGCCGATGACACCCCTGAGTCCGCTAGCGTGCGTCGCGGAGGGATGGCGTTCGGTAACCGAAGTTATGCGAACGCGTAATTGGGCTGATAAGCGCCAGTTATTCGTTTGGTCGGTGTTTCAAGCGGTTATCCGGCCAACCGCACACAGCATTCGGCGATGGAACGGCACTGTCGAAGCCGATCATCCCCAGGTGCTCAGTATACCACGGAAGAGACTGAAAATCAAGCTACTCCTCGCTCATGCCCCGCATCCGGGAACGGGCGACGTCCTTCTTCTTGAGCGTCTCACGCTTGTCGTATTTCTTCTTGCCGCGCGCAACGCCGATCTCCAGTTTGATGAGCCCCTTCTTCTCATATAACCGAAGCGGGATGAGCGTGACGCCATGCGCTTGCTGGAGACCGAGCAGTGTCGCGACCTGTCGCTTGGAGATGAGGAGCTTTCGGTCCGCGCGTTCCTGATACCCTTCGGGGATGTTGCCCGTCTGATACGGAGGGATGGACGCGCTGACCAACCATGCCGTGCCGTCGATGATGCGCACGTAGGCGCCCTTGAGCTGCGCACGGCCGGACTTGATGCTTTTGACCTCGTAGCCACGCAACACCACGCCCGCTTCGATGGTCTCAAGGACGTCGTAATCGTGGAGTGCCTTGGCGTTACGCGTGAAGTCGGTCATACCCGGGGCCGCAATGCGGGAATGAAGCGCACCATCAGCCATGCGGTCAGGATGCCGATGACGGCCCCTCCCAGGATATCGGAGGGCCAGTGGATGCCGCCGATGACGCGTGCGACGCCCATGATCGTCGCTCCCGCGAAGAGCCACCAGCCCAGACGGCGGTCGTACAGATACGCAGCCATCGCGAGTGCGAAGAAGAACACCGCGTGACCCGAGGGGAACGATTGGAACTCTTCACCCAGCTGCGGGCCGAGGACGTTCTTGATGCCTTCCAGCGCGACATACGGACGCGCACGGTGCACAAACAGGACAACTGCCGTTTTGACACCCAATCGTGCCACAAGGGCGGAAGCGATCGCTGCGATAGCGAGTCGGTAGCGGCGTACCGGCCAGAGCACGGCGATGACGAACACAAGGCCGATGACGTATTGCAGGTACGAACCGAAGAATACGATGAGCCGGTCGGTCCAAATGCCGTGTCCGGCGAACATGTTCAATGCATCGAAGATGGACAGATCCATGTCATTTGCGCTCCTCGAGCTTCACTTCGCAGTCGTGCTCATGGTCGCGGCGCAGATAGGTGAGCTTCACGGAGTCGCCGACGGCGTGTTTCTGCAGAAGGTCCATGAGGTCCATGCCGGCTTCCAGGTCTTTGCCGTCGATCTTCGTGACGATGTCATTCTCCTTGAGTCCCGCCTTGTGTGCCGGGGAACCTGCCAGGACCGCTTCAGCGCCGGGGCGGCGGTCGCGGATGACCATCGCGCCGTGATCGCGGGGAAGTCCGTACCGCTTGGCGATCTCCGGCGTCAGCATGACGTACGTGAGACCCAGGAACGGCTTGATGATGCGTCCGTGTTTGACGATATCTTCGAGGTCGGATTTCGCCCAGTCGATAGGAATGGCGAAGCCGATGTTCTGCGCGCCGAAGATGACGGCGGTGTTGATGCCGACGACGCGGCCGTCCAGATCGATGAGCGGACCGCCGGAATTGCCCTGGTTGATGGCGACGTCCGTCTGGATGACACCCCGGAGATTCTCCATTATTGCGTCAGCTGCGCCGCCGAGCGATGCGGAGATGCTCCGTGCGAGTCCGGAGACGATGCCGCGCGAGACGGTGTTGGAGAACATTCCCAGCGCGTTGCCGATGGCGATGACCGTCTGTCCGAGTTCGATGTCCTTCGAGCTCGCGAGTTCGAGTGCCGGTAACCCCTTCGCGTCTATTTTCAGCACCGCGATATCGTTGATCGGGTCGCGCGACAAAACCTTGGCCGGATGCTCGGAGCCGTCATTGAGGACGACCGTGTATTCGGCATCGGTGTCGAATACGACATGTTTGTTGGTGAGGATAAGACCGTCGGAATTCGCGATAAAACCGGAACCGCCGCCGATCTTCACTTTCTGGCCGGCGCCGTCTTCGGCATTACCGAGCATGAACGGGTCGAAGAGCTCCGCGGGCCCGATATCGCGCATGCGGGGGAGATATTTCGACACTGCGACGCTCACCACGCTGGGCGAGGCTTTTTTGACTACATCGATCGCCATCTTGTCGAATGATTTTGCGTCCATGGACACCAGTATCGCACGTTGCCATCGGTTTTCAATCTGGTACCCTTCCCGGCACAGTCGTTCACTTACAATAAGAGTTGGAGGTGCCGATGCGTCGCGACCTCATGCAGAAGGCCGTCGAGTCGGTCCTGCCGCCGATCGAGTTCGGACCGACCGGCCCGGCGGTGACGAAGCCCTCCCAGGGCAGACAGACCAAGACGACCATCCTGGCGTTCCACTACGCTGACGGCATCATGTGCGCCGCCGACCGGAAGACCACCGGATACGGCTTCCACATCATCAGCCAGGAGTCGGTGAAGATCTACCAGGTGTCCGCGGCGTCGCTGATGCTCGGGTGCGGCTACGTCGGCCAGATACAGCTCATCCGCGACAAGCTCGAATCACGATGCGAGTCCTGGCAACGGGCCTACGAGCTGCCGCTGAGCATCTACGCGCAGGCGAAGTTCATCGCCGCGTGGTGCCGATGGCTGGCCATGTTCACGTACGACTTCCAGTTCGGCGCGCTCATCACGGGCATGGACCCCGACGGATCGTTCAAGCTGTACGAAGTCGCCGAGGACGGCAGCCAGATACGGTTCGACCACTACCAGGCCTCCGGTTCGGGCGGGTACGAGGCGACCGTCATCCTGGACAAAGCGTACAAACCGACGATGGACGAGAAGGCCGCCCAGCGTCTCGCGGTGGAGGCGATCTTCCACGCCGCGAACCGCGACAGCGGCTCTTCGCCCATCCAAGTCGCGCTGCCGACCATCGTGACGATCACCAAGGCGGGCGTGAAGCGCATCCCGGACGCGCAGGTGATGTCCGAGGTCGCGCAGGTGCTCATGGACAAGATGGGCATCCACGTCGACCTTGCCCAAGCCATCGTCAACGAGCAGCAGAAGCGGAGGCGCGTATGAGACGGCATGTCATCAAAAGCGAAGCGCTCGATGCGCTCACCGCCAAGACGGAGCATGCCGAGCGGACCATTGGCAGGTCCTTCATCGCCTTCGTCAGGACTCCGGCGGAGAAGCGGCGGAAGAAGGACCCCGCGGGCTTCGTGTTCTACGGCACCGATTCGTTCATGGCGACCTATAACACGCCGCTGTTCAACGCGTTCGTCGTCGGAAGCCCGGACGAGAAGGTCAAAGAGGTCCGGGCGGTGATCAAGTTCTTCCATGAGCAGACGGTCGAATCGACCAGTCCCGAGGACGTCCACGGGGCGGTCATCGTCGAGATGCTCAAGGACTACAACCAGGCCATCATCGAGGACATCGACGAGCCGCGTGCGAACACGGCGGAAGTGTTCATCTTCGACGCCCGCGCCCACCTCTACTGGATCTCGTATGCCGGCCAGCACGGCGGCCAGGAGATCCGCGGCATCGGCAAGCCGGTCATCGTGCGCGGCTGCTACGACGCCGAGACGCGCCCCCGCATCGACGAGACGCTCACGCGGCGCTGCAGGTCTCCGCGCATGCGCAAGGACCGGCTCCTGCGGGTCTGTGAGGATCTCAAGCAGCTCACCAGGCTCAAGACCGTCAGTTACGTCCCCATCGTGTGATGGGGACGTTTTCTTTTGACAGGAACGTGGGCATATGGTATTTCTGTTTCTCGTTCTTCTCATGGGGTGACTATGGAGCCGACGACGAAACGCATCGTCCAGCTCGACAGCGGTGACGAGAAGGAAGAGATCCTGGCCAGGCGCGGCGTGTTCTTCCTCCAACACGAGATCGAAGACTGCAGTTCGTACATGTTCTGCAACGAGGCGATCGGAAGCAAGCTGAACGGATGCTTCAAGGAACGGTCCATGACCGTGGTGCTCAACACGCCCGGCGGCAACATCCAGCACGGACTGGCCATCTATGACACCATCCGGATGCTCGTTGCCAGCGGGACCGACGTGCACGTCGTCGGTCTGGGCCTGGTGGCATCGATGGGCACGGTCATCATGCAGGCCGCCAGCAGGCGCATCGCGACACCGTACACGCAGTTTTTGGTGCACCAGCTGAGCATGACCATCGACTACTACAAGTCCGAAGAAGTCACGGAAGTCGAGGAACGTGCCAACGAAGCGAAACGGCTCAACGACATCGTCATGGGCATCATCGCCGACCACACAGGCGTCGGCCTCGAAGAGCTCAAGAGCCGCTGCACCAAGAAGAATCTCTGGATGGGTGCGGAGGCGGCGCTGAAGTTCGGCTCCAAGGGACTCATCGACGAGGTCGCGGAACTGCCGGCGTGCATCGCCAGGGCGTTCAAGGACGTACCGTAGGACTCAGGACGGCAGCATCGCTGCCGTCCTTTCTTTTCGCGATTTTCTGGGCTATAGTGGCCCCATGTTCCGTTCGTGGCTTCACGATATCATCACGCGCCGGTACCCCGGACATCTGTTCGACATCCTGGTCCCGCCCGACCCCGTCATGGGGGATTTCAGCACGAATGTCGCGATGGTTGCGAAGCACGATGCCCGCACGGTGTGCGATGTGCTCATGGAGGATGGCGCTGAACGCATCGCGAAATGCGTCGTCGCCGGTCCGGGGTTCGTGAACATATTCTTGCGTGACGACTGGCTGCGCGCGCAGTTGCATCAGCACGGTGTCACTCCCGAAGGTCATGGCCGCACGGTCATCGTGGAATACGGCTCACCCAACGCCGCAAAAGCGCTCCACATCGGACATGTGCGGTCGCTCATCATCGGCGATGCGCTGGCCCGGGTGTATCGAGCCCTGGGGTTCAATGTGATCCGATGGAACTACCCGGGCGACTGGGGCGCGCAGTATGGCCAACTCATCGCGGCATTCAAGAAATTCAACGAATCCATCGAGACCGTTGCCGACATCGAGCGTCTGTACGTGAAATTCCACGCTGAAGCGGCGAATGATCCGGCATTGGAGGCTGCAGGACGCGAAGAATTCAAGAAACTCGAAGCCGGCGACCAAGAGAATCGCGCGCTCTGGGAGCGCCTGCGGGATACTGCCATGGCGGAACACGCCGCACGGTTCGCGACCCTGGGCATCTCGTTCGATGTCCAGAAAGGGGAATCAGCGTATGAATCTGACCTGCCGCGTGCCATCGAGCAATTGCGGACGTACGGCCTCGTGAAAGAATCCGAAGGCGCACTGGTGGTGCCGTTGGAAGAATTCTCCCTGCCGGTCGGCATGGTGCGGAAATCCGACGGTGCGACGCTCTATCTGACCCGGGACATCGCGTCCCTTGAAGACCGGATCAGAACTTACGCGCCCGCGCGAGTGCTCTACGTAGTGGCCAACCAACAGGCGCTGCACCTGGAACAGTTGTTCGCAGTCGCGGAGCTGCTCAAGCGTGCCGGTGCTATTTCAGGCAATCTACCGTTATTGTCACACGTGAAGTACGGTCTGGTGCTCGATGCCGAGGGAAAGAAGTTCTCCACGCGCGAGGGTAATGTCGTGCCGCTTGCCGATGTCTTGGGCGAGGCCATCCGCCGTGCGGGCGAGCGTAATCCGGCATCCGCCGAAGTCATCGGCATCGGCGCGGTCAAATACAACGATCTCAAACAGCACCCGCACACCGATATCGTCTTCGACTGGGACGCGATGCTGGACCTGGGCGGCAATTCAGGCCCGTATATCCAGTACACCTATGCACGGCTGGCGAGTATCGTCGCCAAGTCGGGAACGGCCGGGAATTCGGATCGCACGCTGCTCGTGCATCCCGCCGAGCGGACACTGATGCGCCACATGGTGGACTACGGCTGGGTGGTGTCGCAATGCGCCGCACTGCACGCGCTCAATGGCCTTGCGCTCCATCTCTATGAACTCGCTGTCAAAGCGAACCGGTTCTACGAGGCGGTACGCATCAATGATGATGACGACGCATCGCGCAAAGCCGCACGGCTTGAGCTTGTGAGCGCCGTGATGCAGCAGCTCAAAGAAGGTCTCGGACTCCTGGGCATCGGGACCCTGGAGCGGATCTAGCTACCGTGCCCGCTCGGCACGGTCCAGAGAGGTCAGATTATCGAGGTATTGAACGGCCCAGTTGCGGTCGCGCCGCGAGTTGGTGCGGTCATGCTCGTAGATGAGCTGGAGCACCATGAACAGACATAGGATGACGGCGGTGCCGACCAGCCGAAGCAAGAATACCTGCGGGGTCGATGCGATGATAAGGACGGCGAATGCCAACGACACGAACACGACGACGATCCAGGAGAAGAGGGATATCTGGTCGTCCTTTTTCGCACGGATGAATTCGCGGGCTTCGGTCGCCTGCCCGGTCGCCTCCAGCAGCGATTCGTAGAGCGGAACATCATACTCGTCGACCTGCGAAGGGAGCGAGTAGACCGCATACGTCACGGAGCGGAACAGCGAGTTGCCCAGGTCGTATTCATGCAATGACAGCGTGCGGAACATGCCCAGGTATTCGCGGATACCGCCCCGAACTGCCGAGAACCAGCCGTCGGCTGCGGGTTGTGCCTTGGCGATGTGCCGGGCCAGGTGGTACATGCGGCGGACTTTATTGAGCTCCAGCGAGACGGAGTTGTCGATGTCGCTACGGCGCGTCAATGACTTGTACATCAAAAATCCGACGACGATGGAGAACAGGATGCCGACATTTACGGCGCGGGGTGCGATATAATCCAGCGCTTCCGATCCTGCGTACGGGATGCGGAAGGCCAAGACACCCGCAACGGCAAGCGCGAGCAGTGTGTGGACGTACGTGATCGGATTCGCAGCGGTCGAGTGACGTTTTGCCATATGCACAGTATAGCATGTGCGGTGGTCGGGGCGTGGTAGAATGTGAGGGTATTCTAAACTAGCTTCTCATGAAGGGGGGAACAAAATACCTGTGGTACGTGATCATCGCCGTTGCGGCCGTGATCATCATCGTGGCGGTCGCCAAGGGGCCGAACTCGTATCAACCGTACGCATCACCGTCGCCCAGCGGGTCTCCCAGTGTCTCGGCAAGCCCGACACCCAAGCCGGCGGCGAAGGCATCGCCATCCGCGACCGCACCCGGCACCTACGGGGATGCCGTCACGGCGTATGCGAACCGGCGCATCCAATTCGATCAGTACTGCCAGGCTGTTCCCAGCAGCTTGTCCATCAAAAAAGGTTTAGCTATCATGTTCGACAACCGCTCGGGCGATGCCCGTACGTTCGCGGTCGGTGGCGTGTATTTCACACTTCCAGGCTACGGGTGGAAGATCTACATCCCGGCGGTCACGAAGACTCCCGCAACCCTCTACATCGACTGCGGCTCGGCCCGCAACGTCGGCACGCTCATCGTTCAGTAGTCCGTCCGTATCGTAATAATCAATAACTCCATGAAGAAGGCGCTTTGGGTACTCGTCATAGTGGTCATTGTCGTGTTGGGATGGTGGTACTTCAGTAACCGGCAGTCATCGGTGCTCACGTCGCCGACTCCTGTGCCGACCAACTCGCCGGTATCAGTCAATCCGACGTCGGATTCGGCGTTGAACAGCGACGCAGCTGCGCTCGATGCGCAGTTGAACACTGTGAATTCGGACCTGTCGGCAGTCGATAAGGGTCTGGCGGACACGCCGGTACCGCAAGTACAGTAATAATCGACCCACACATGTTCACCAAAACACGCATAACGGTCGTAGTGGGCTCAAGTCTGTTCGCATTGGCGCTGTTGGCGCCGACGGCCCGCGCCGATGTATCACCATCACCGAGCACGACTCTGGGCGCTCGGGCGCAGGCGGCTCAGACGCAGTTGATCGCACGGATGAAGGCGGCGGCCGATAAGGAGATCGCCCGGCGGATCGCTTCCTTGAGCGGCCTGTCCACGCGCGTAGACGGTATGAAGCGCGTCTCCGATTCGGCGAAATCAGCGACCTTGAGCGACGTGCAGTCGCAAATCACCGCCCTGACGGCTCTGAAGACGAAGATCGATGCCGACACGGATATCGCGACGCTGCGCACTGACGTAAAATCCATCGTCAATGCGTACCGCATCTACCGGCTCGTCATTCCGCAGGGCCAGATTCTGGTTGCCGCTGACCGCATCACGACCACGATCACGGCGTTCAACGCACTGATGGCGAAGATACAGAGCCGTGGAACCGTAGATGCGAGCGCATCGGCTGATTTCACTGCGAAACTTGCTGATGCTGCGACTCAGGCCAAGAATGCTGCGAATTCGGTTGCCGCATTGAAGCCCGACAACGGCAGCACCACGCAACTTCAGGCGAATCAGGCGGTGCTCAAAGCCGCCCGAGCCGACCTCGAAACGGCGCGAAAGGACCTGGTCGCGGCCCGCAAAGACATCACGACGATGTTGAAGGGATTGGAGGGGAGCGCTTCTCCCAGTCCGAGTCCATCAGTCTCTCCGTCCCCATCGCCGACCATTTCTTAGTCCAAAGTCACAAAAGGCCCCGTGAGGGGCCTTTTGATGTTTGTTGCGGGGGCGGGATTCGAACCCGCGACCTTCAGGTTATGAGCCTGACGAGCTGCCGCTGCTCCACCCCGCGATCCATGAGACCCGACCAGTATACATGCGCTCGTCAAGTTCCGCAAGCCGGGAGTTGATAAAACGTCGAAAACGCGATATGATATGCGCGAAACCGCCGACGTAGTTCAACGGTTAGAACGAGACATTCATAACGTCTAGACGAAGGTTCGACTCCTTCCGTCGGCACATCCATGGAAACCGCATTCAACTACCAACTTCACACGCTTCCGTCCGGGCTCCGCCTGGTGACCGTTCCGATGCCCGCGGCGAAGACGGCCACGGTATTGGTGCTGGTCGGATGCGGTTCCAAATACGAACCCAAGGAACTGTCGGGCATTTCGCACTTCCTGGAGCACATGATGTTCAAGGGAACGGCACGGCGCCCCGGCTACCTGGACATCAGCCGCGAGCTGGACGGTATCGGTGCTTCCTATAATGCGTTCACGTCCAAAGAAGTCACGGGATACTACGCCAAAGCCGCAGCGACCAAACTGGACACCATTCTGGACGTCGTGTTCGACATCTTCCTGAACTCCAAGCTCGAGCAGGGCGCGATGGAGATCGAACGCGGACCCATCACCGAAGAGTTGCGCATGCGCCGTGACGATCCGCAGCAGCACATCGAGCGGGTGTTCGAGGAGCTTCTCTATGGCGATCAGCCCGCGGGGCGGGAGATCGGCGGGAGCATTGAGACCATCCAGAAAATGATGGCGCCCGACCTGCGGACCTGGTTCGATGCGCACTATGTGGCGTCCGATACGGTCATCGCCGTCGCGGGCGGCATCGACCCGGAACGCGTGAGAGCGAAGGTCACCGAAACATTCGAGCACATCCGTGAGGCGGCCAAGCCCGAGAAGGCCACGGTCAGCGAGCATCAGAAGGTGCCGGCGCTCAAAATCGTCACCAAAGACGTTGAACAGCTGTATGTGGCATTGGGCGTCCGTGCCTTCGATATGTTCGATGAGCGCCGCTACCCGTTAGCGCTGATGGCGCAGATACTTGGCGGCGGCATGAGCTCGCGTCTTTTTGATGAGGTCCGCAGCAAGCGGGGATTGGCGTACTACGTGTGGGCGGGACCGCAGCTGTACACGGATTCGGGGTATTTCGAGGTCGGTGTTGGGCTCAACCCGGCAAAGGGCCCCGAGGGGTTGTCGGTCGTCCTGAGCGAACTCGCAAAGGTCGCATCCGGCGGCGTCACCGACGAGGAGCTCAAACGCGTCAAAGACCAGGCAGAAGGCCGTATGGCGTTCGTCCTGGAAAGCACCAACGGCACAGCGGACGACTACGGTAGTTCGCTCTTGTTCCATGACCGTATCGTCACGCCTGAAGAGGAGCTGGCGAAGATCGTCGCGGTCACCAGGGATGATATCCGAGCGGTCGCGAACGCACTGTTCACCGACGACCGGCTCAATCTCGCGATCATCGGTCCGCGGGTCCAGGAGGAGAAATTCGCGGACATGCTGAGATTCTGATTATGGCGGAAATCACACAAAAGATTGAAATCTCCACGGCGAGCGTATTTCGCGCTCTGTTAGTCATTCTCGGTTTCTACCTGCTCTACCGGCTTTCCGGAGTGGTATTGGTGTTACTGTTCGCTATCGTCATCGCTTCCGCCGTCCAGCCGTTCGTGCGTTGGTTCGAAGGACGGGGCGTACCGCGCGTTGTTGCGGTCCTGGTGCTGTACCTGCTGATTTTCGCGCTCGGCGTAGTGCTTTCGTCATTGGTCATCCCGTCGGTGTTGTCGGACATGTCTTCATTGTCCAGTTATCTTCCGAAGTTCACCGCTCAACTCTCGACATCACTGGATCAGGCACAGGCCGGCGCACCGCGGTACTTGGATTTCCTGGGCGAGATCCAGAACATCGTCGGGGCGATTTCCGGATATCTCCAGCAGGTCTCACAGTCGGCACTGGATCTCGTCGCCAGCGCGTTCGGCGGTGTCATCTCGTTCCTGGCCATCGTCGTCATCTCGTTCTATCTGGCGACCATGAAGAATGGCGTTGAAGGATTCCTGAAGGCCGTCATTCCCGAGCGCTATGAAGGATACATCGTCAACCTCTGGCAGCGAGTCGAGGCGAAAGTAGGCCTGTGGCTTCAGGGGCAGCTCCTCTTGGCGCTCATCGTCGGTCTCCTGGTGTTCGTGGGATTGTCGCTGCTGCGGGTGAAATTCTCTCTCTTGTTCGCTATCCTGGCGATGCTCCTGGAGATCATTCCGGTCGCCGGACCGGTGCTGGCGGCGATTCCGGCCATCTTCGTGGCACTGTTGCAGTCACCTATCCTCGGTCTCTATGTGCTCATTATGTGGATCATCATCCAGCAGACGGAGAGCCATGTCCTGGTACCGTTGGTGCTGGGGAAGACCCTGGGCATGAATCCCATCGTGGTTATTCTTGCTATCCTCGTCGGCAGCGAGCTTGCTGGTATCCCCGGGGCGCTCCTGGGTGTTCCGGTCGCGACCATCATCGTGGAGATCCTCGATGATATGGCGCGGCTGAAGACCTCGCGCCGCGCGGCCTAGCGATTCATCATGGGCACGCTCTACATCGTCGCAACGCCGATAGGGAACCTGTCCGACATATCGGAGCGGGCGTTGACCGTTCTCGGGACGGTGGATGCTGTCTTTTGTGAGGATACCCGTGTCACGCGCAAACTCCTGGACCACTACGACATCCCGACGCGGGTATTCGCGTACCATCAGCACAGTGACGAGAAGGTCGAGACCGATATCGCGCGAATTTTGAGCGAAGGGAAGTCGTTGGCGCTGGTATCCGATGCCGGTACGCCGGGAATCAATGATCCGGGCGGTAGGCTCATCGCGGATCTCCTCACGCGCATGCCCGACCTTACGGTCGTTCCGATCCCGGGAGCGAATGCCGCGGTCACGGCGCTGTCGGTGAGCGGATTTCCTGCCGACCGATACCAATACTGGGGCTTCATCCCGCACAAAAAAGGCCGGCAGACGTTCTTCTCTGAGTTAGCTGCCTGTGAAGATACGGTCGTGTTCTACGAGTCTAAACACCGGGTCCTGAAGACGCTCCAATCGCTCACAGAGACATCGCCGACGCGCCGATTCGTCGTAGCGCGTGAATTGACCAAGAAGTTCGAGACCCTATATCGCGGCACTCCAGGGGAAATATTGCAGGCGCTAGGCGAAGACCCGCTCGGGGAATTCGTCATCGTTGCAGCACCTCTTCGCTAGTAAAAGCCTGATTCCGGTGGTACGATGCGCCTACTGATGGCGCGTTTCTATATCACGACGTCGATCGTCTACACGAATGCCGGCCCGCACATCGGGTTTGCCCTTGAATTGGTGCAGGCCGATGCGATTGCACGATGGCGCCGTATGCGGGGCGACGAGGTTTTTTTCGTTACCGGTACCGATGAACACGGTACGAAGATCATGCGTTCCGCCGAGGCAGCAGGGATGCCGAGCGGCGAATTCGTCGATGGTATCGCAGCCCAAGTCGGACAACTGGCCGAGCGACTGAACATCTCCAATACCGCGTTCGTACGCACCTCGGATCGGGTCCATCACTGGCCTGCAGCACAGAAAATATGGGCGAAATTGGCAGAAAACGGGGATCTCTACAAGAAATCCTACGAAGGGGCGTACTGCGTCGGGCACGAGGCGTTCATCAAGCCCAGTGAACTCATTGACGGACTCTGTCCGCTCCATAAGACGAAGCCGGAGATGGTTCGCGAAGAGAATTGGTTCTTCAAGATGACCCGCTATGTCTCCCGGGTGAGATCGCTGATTGAGTCCGATGAGCTCCGCATCGTCCCGTCGACCAAGAAAACCGAGCTTCTGAATCTCTTGGATGACGCAGAAGATGTCAGTTTCTCGCGTCCATCAGGGCAGCTTCCATGGGGGATTCCTGTACCGGGCGATGAAACCCAGACGATGTACGTATGGGCGGATGCGTTGACCAATTACCTGTCAGCATTGGGGTATGGCACTGATGACGCGAACATGAAGTTCTGGCCCGCACAAATACACCTGGTAGGCAAAGATATAACGAGATTCCATGCCATGATTTGGCCAGCCATGTTGCTGTCCGCAGGACTTGAAGTACCTAAAGCTATATATGTCCATGGCTTTATAACGGTAGATGGTCAGAAGATGTCCAAATCCCTTGGCAACGTCGTCGATCCATTCGAGGTCCTTGAAGCATGGCCGGCGGACGTCATTCGCCAATTCATGCTCCGTGAGCTTCAGAGCAGCGAAGACGGCGATTTCTCTCTGAAAAACCTGGCAAATCGGTATACATCTGACCTTGCGAATGGCCTCGGGAACCTCGTCCAGCGAACCACCACGCTTATCGCCGCGCTACCCGGTGGCAGCGTTGATCCGAAGGCCGATGCTCCGGAGGTCCGAGCGGTCCTCGATGACACCGCATACGATGAGGCATTCCGACAGTTCCGGCTCCATGACGCGGTGGGAGTCGTTTGGGAGAGAATCGGATTGGCGAATGCCTATCTCAATGGTAGCGAGCCGTGGAAGAAGGGGGAGAAGGAACGGGCCGATATCCTCGGTGTCGTCGCTGCGATGCTTCTGCATATCGCGGAACTCCTCCGACCGATCATGCCGATGACCGCCGAGATCGTTTCTAGGCGAATCCGCTCAGGTGAGGTCGGTGAACCGCTGTTTCCAAGACGCGCTTAGAATATAGGGAATATTCATATTTCATTTCCGTACGTACGGATACAGTGGTTATATATGGAAATTCGAGCATTCGACACGCACTGTCATCCGCAGTTCCCGCAATACGACACCGACCGGGCGGAGGTCATTTCTCGTGCCGTCGCTGCCGGAGTCGGCATGGTCTGTATCGGCACAGACCTTGATACGTCGCGAAAAGCAGTCGAATTGGCCTGGGCAGAGGACGACATGTGGGCATCAGTCGGTCTCCATCCGAACGATACGGCGGTATCAGGATACACTGAAAAAGATTACCAAGGTTTCCTCGAGGACCAGAGGGTGATCGCGGTGGGTGAAATAGGTCTCGACTATTTCCGGCAGTCAGATTCTGCTCATCGACGATTGCAGGAAGAAGTGTTCATCCGGCAGCTTGATCTCGCTGAAGCGAATGATTTACCGTGCATAGTCCATTGCAGAGATGCCCATGAGCAGATGATGAAAATTCTTTCCGCACGATCACGCGCCAAAGGCGTAATCCATTCCTTCAATGGAACCACGTTACAGGCTCTTCTTTATATAGATGCCGGGTGGTATATCGGGCTGAACGGGATCGTCACATTCTCGTCGGATTACGAGGGCATGGTTCGCTCGTTGCCGTCCGATCGGATACTTCTCGAGACAGATGCTCCATATCTATCACCGGTACCATATCGCGGACGACGCAACGAACCGATCCGGGTGCTCGATATAGGAAGAAGGATCGCAACCATCCGTGGAGAAGAAGAGGATGTGTTCATGGCGAATTGTCGTGCGAATACACTACAATGCTTTGTAAGCATTAGTAGGGAGAAATTGTAGGGATTACTATACGTTAGTTCGCCGTTTGATCTGTTCCTGATGATCATCGGCATGGATGCGCTGTCTCGGCGCATTTTTTATCTGATATCCGTGAAAATTTCGTATCACGGTGATGATTTTTTCGACGAGTATCTTATCAACTTTCTCTCCGGATAGAATACGTTTTTTCGCGTGGTAAAATTGATGGGTATATGACATCGCGCGAAGCAAGTGATTCCGCGGAGAAATCGACCTATCCGATACAGTATCGGATAAAGGAGTCGCGAGTCATTGATGGCATCGAATATCTCTCGCTTTCCGATGTCTCAACGGGCACTCCGTACTCTCAGGAATATCTGAGCCTTCTTTCTCGTAAAGGCATATTGGACGCACGTAAGATCGGCCGTAATTGGTATGTCACGCGGGCCGCATTCAATGACTATGTCGCATCTCGGGCAAAGAAGAACATTTCTTCCGTACTTGGCTTGATCGGTTCGTCTCCTGCGCCTGCGACTCCGGTCGCTTCTTCCCTGACGGCGCCGATGATCACGAATACGGCTCCTGCCCCGGTCCAAATGCCATCGCAGCCGATGCCCGTGTTCATCACGCTTCCCGCTCCTGTCACGCCGACTCTGTCGCAACCGAAACGGATGCGCCTGCTATACCGCGTGCTCATCATGGCCGGTGTCATTATCGTATTGATCGGTCTCGGTTTTTGGCTGAATCGTACCGTGAAGGACGCAGTCCAGAATTTTTTCGATCGGACGACAGCACTCGTGCAACAGATGCAGAATCAGAAACCGGTGCAGAACATCACGGTCATCCAACAGGTTCCGGGAACGACGCCAGCAGCTCCGCAGAAGGTCATCGTCGAACGGGAGGTTCCAGTATTCTACCCGGGCCCTCTTGCACAAACACCGAGTCAGTTGAACCCCCAGACGGGCACACCTGTAACGCCGATCATCAATGTTTCGGGCCAGTCCTATGCCACGCTGGACAGCGCGGTCGCGAACGGGAATTCAACGAACCATCTCGCGTTCTTCAATGGCGGTCTCTACGGCGGTACCGGTAGCTTCCAGTCCCTGGGTGTCAACCGTGATGCGTCATTCGGTTCACTCGACGATCAAAGCAACGTCAACTTTACGGTGAATTCCAAGCAACTTGCGCTTGATACGTCGGGTAACGCAACATTCACCGGCTCGGTCACCGCGCAGAATGCTGATTTTTCCGGTGTCGTCTCAGCGGCGGCAACGTTCGGCTCCGGCCTGGAGCAGTGCGACGGTTCCGAATTCCTCCAGTATGTTTCGAGCTCAGGAACGTTCTCGTGTGCGACGGCTTCGGGTGGTACCGGCGGTACCAGCAGCGGGCTGGAGACCCGTGAGGCCGGAAGCTTTAAAGCGACCGGCATCGCGACGCTCTCGTTCGATCCGAATTCGTTCGATCTGAGCGCCTCGGCTTCGAATGATACCGTGGTGAAGCTCGACTACATCAACGGTCCCGCCTCGCGGGCGATGTCCAACACCTTCACCGCCGCCTCCAACCAGTTCTCCAACACGCTGGAGGTGGGGACGGCGAGCGTCTCGTCATCCCTTCGCTTGGGTCCGGTCGGTGCCGCTTCCGAAACGCTTGAAGTCAGCGGCACTGCATCCATTTCCGGCAATGTGACTGTCGCAGGAAATATCACAAGCCCGGTAAGTGGCTTCACACAAAGCGAGAAATTCGGTGCCGGAGCAACGGTCGGGGGCTCTCAGAGTGTCGCGATCGGTTACGGCTCAACCGTAAATTCCTACGCGGCAGCTCTCGGGTGGTCCGCAAAAGCAGGATTTGATTCCGTGTCGTTCGGTGTGGGGGCATCCACCAGCACCGCCGGCATCGCGATCGGTGCGAGCACAAATACCATAGGGGCTAATGCGACGGCGATCGGGTTCGGCGCAGCAGCCTCCGGCGCATATTCAGTGGCGCTCGGATCGGCCGCACGTACG
>DATKOD010000022.1:0-16047 GCA_035524755.1 Minisyncoccota bacterium | reverse complement strand
GCATCGTAAGAAAACGGCCGGCTCCAAGGAGCCGGCCTTCTCTTCGTCCGTTATGCGCGCTTCGAAGCAGGCCGGAGCGCGGCCTCGATGACGTCCGGCATCGTCTTCACCGGGATGAACGTGAGCTTCTTCTTCGCCTCGTCGGGCATATCCACCAGGTCGCGTTTATTATCGGCCGGGATGATGATGGTTTTGATGCCCGCCCGCAGAGCGGCCAGTGCCTTTTCTTTGAGACCGCCGATCTCCGTCACCTTGCCCCGCAGGGTGACCTCTCCGGTCATGGCGATGTCACGACGCACCGGACGGTTGGTGAGCAGTGACACGAGCGCCGTGGTCAGCGCGATGCCGGCGGACGGGCCGTCCTTCTTGATGGCGCCGGACGGCAGGTGGATGTGCAGGTCTTCGCGGCCCAGATCGACTTTGATGCCGTTCTTCGCTACCCACGCGCGCGCATACGAGAGCGCGGCCTGCGCCGATTCGCGCATGACTTCGCCCAGTTGACCGGTGAGGATGAGTTTGCCCTTGCCGGGCATGCGCGAAATCTCGATGGGCAGCACTTCGCCGCCGACCGGCGTCCACGCCAATCCCATCGCGACACCGACCTGGTCGGTCGTCTCGCCGTTCTGCGACAGGTAGCGCTCGGGACCGAGGTAAGCCTGAAGGTCGCGGACCGACACGGCGGCATGGGCGCTGCGCGGAGACTCCACCAGCTTGCGCGTGACCTTGCGCACCGACGTACTCAAGAGCCGGGTGAGTTCACGGACACCGGCTTCACGGGTCCAGTCACGGATGAGTTTCAGGAGCACGCTGTCGGTCATCGTGAGCTGGTTCTTCTTCAGACCGTGGTCAGCCAGTGCGCGCGGCAAAAGGAACCCGCGGGCGATCTTGAGTTTCTCGTTCTCGGTGTAGCCCGGGAAGTCGATGATCTCCAGCCGGTCGCGAAGCGCGTACGGGATGGTTTCCAGCGAGTTCGCCGTCGTGATGAACAGCGTGTCGGAGAGATCATACGGCATCTCCAGGTAGTGATCGGAGAACGCGTTGTTCTGCTGGGGATCCAGCGCCTCCAACAGCGCCGCTGACGGGTCACCCCGGAAGTCCATACCGAGCTTGTCGATTTCGTCGAGCAAGAACACCGGGTTGGAGACCTTCGCCTGATGGATGCCCTGGATGATGCGGCCGGGCATGGCACCGACATACGTGCGCCGGTGACCGCGGATCTCCGCTTCGTCGCGCATGCCGCCCAACGAGACGCGTACGAACGTGCGGCCCAGCGCCCGGGCGATGGATTTGCCGATGGACGTCTTGCCGGTTCCCGGAGGTCCGTAGAAGCACAGGATGGGCCCCTTGAGCTTACCGACCTGCTTCTGCACCGCCAGGTATTCCAGGATGCGGTCCTTGACCTTCTCCAGTCCGGCATGGTCTTCGTCCAGGATCCGTTTGGCCGCCTTGAGATCGATCTTGTCCTTGGTCCGCTTGTTCCACGGCAACTCCACCAACCAATCCAGATAGGTGCGGATGTATGAGACTTCGGGGCTCATCGGCGGCATCTTGGCCAGTCGGCCGTATTCCTTCATGGCCTTCTCGTGCACGGCCTCAGGCATCCCGGCGGCCTGGATCTTGGCCTTCAGTTCGTCCATCTCGGCACGATCTTCGTCGACGCCGAGCTCTTTCTCGATGTTCTTGAGCTGTTCGCGCAAAAAGTATTCCTTCTGGATGCGGCCGATGCTGTTCTGCGTCTTCCGGACCAGTTCTTTTTCGGCCTTCTGCACCTCGGTCTCGCGGACCAGGAAGAAATTCAACTGCCGCAGCGCATCGGGATGCTCGCGGAGTTCAAGGATGTCCTGCTGCTGACGGACATCCAGGTTCAGGTTCGCGGCGATGAGGCCGATGACCTGCTCGGGGTCGCGCAGCTGGGTCATCAGGTTGACGACTTCGGGAAGGATGTTCGGAACCCGCGGGCTTTGCGCGACGTGCGTGAACTGTTCGATGACGTGCCGCATCAGCGCCGAGTTCTCGGGACTGTCCATCACGGCCGATGAGATGACGGGCTCGATGTGCACGGACAAGAACGGGTTGAACCCCGCGTAACTGACGATGCGTGCGCGTCCGATACCCTCGACGTCGATCTTCGCGGAGCCGTCCGGCAGCCGGAACGCGGAGATGATGCGGCCGACGGTGCCGACGGAGAACAGGTCATCCTCGGCGATGTCGTCCTCGAGGTTCTTCTGGGTCACGAACAGCACCATCCGGTCGGCGGCAAGCGCCGCTTCCATGGCCGCGATGGATTTCGCCCGCTGGACGACCAGCGGGATGACGGTCTTCGGGAACAGCACCGTGTTCTTGAGCGCGATGAGCGGCAGCTGCGAGGACACGGCGGTATGGTTGAGCTGCAATTCAGTCATAGGAACCGAATACTAGCAGATATTAGCACTACCTGCAAGAGAGTGCCAATCAGAGGGTGAATGCCTCTCCGGGACGCGGCACGATGCAGTGAACGCCCAGGTCGGCGGCGGCGCGGTCCGCCAGTGCCTGGGCGGCCGCTTCTTCCCCTTGGACAACGAAGCATTCTTTGAGCTTGCCGCCCTCGGCCGTCTGTCGGATGTATTCGATGAGGCCGTCCTGGTCCGCGTGCGCGGAATATGCCCCGATGTTGCTGATGTGGCAGCGGACCGGCACGTGCGTACCGAAGATAGTGACGGATTTCTCGCCGTCTTTGATGCGACGTCCCAGCGAACCCTGTACCTGGTAGCCGATGAACAGGATCATGGACCGCGGGTCTGACAGGTACCGGAGCTCGTGGTGGAGGATCCTGCCGCCCTGCGACATCCCCGATCCCGCGATGATGATCTTCGGTGCCGGTGCGTCGTTGATGTGTTTGGACTCCGCCACCGACGGTGTGAACGTCAGCCAGGGGAATTTGAACAGTCCCCCGTTGTCGCGCAGGATCTCCTGCGCCGCGTCATTGAACATCCCGGAGAACCTCCCGTAGACGTCCGTTATCTTGATCGCCAGGGGCGAGTCGACGAATACCGGCATGTGCGGAAGTTTGCCCGCCTCGAACAGCGTGTCCATCTCCAGCAGGAGCTCCTGGGTGCGCTCAACGGCGAACGACGGGATCATCAGCACGCCGCCGCGGGTGTGCGTCGTCTCGATGGCGTCCAGCAGCATCGTCTGACGTTCTGTGCGCGCCTCATGCTTACGGTCGCCGTAGGCGGATTCCACGAGCGTGTAGTCGGCGCCGCGCGGGTAATCGATGCCGTGCAACAGCAGCGACGGCGGATTGCCGATATCACCCGGGAACGCGATGCGCTTCGTCGTACCGTCCTCGGTGATCGCGAACTCCCAGATGGTCGAGCCGAGCACGTGGCCGGAATCACGGGGCGTCACGGACACTTCCTGGTTGAGCGTGATGGGTTCGCGGTACGGGACACCCCTGAACAAGAGGAGTGATTCTTCCATGTCGTGCTTGTCCCACAGCGGCGGCTGTCCGAATTCACGGGCGTCAGAGACGATCTTGTCCAACGTGTCCGGCAACGCGACCGCGGTGATGGCCGCCGTCGGCTCGGATGCGTAGATGACGCCGCGGAACCCCTCGCGGTAGAGCTTGGGGATGCGTCCGATATGATCCACATGGCTGTGTGTGACGAACAGATAATCGATGGATGCGGCATCGTAGGGCAACGGCTGGTAGTTAAGCTCATCGTTGTACCGTGACCCCTGGATCATGCCGCAGTCGACGAGGATCTTCAGGCCACCGGCCTCCAGCAGGTAGTTGGCGCCGGTCACGTGCACCGCGCCGCCATAGAATGTGAGTTTCATAGTCCCAGAAGCGTCGCGATCACGTACCCGAGGATGGCCATAGCCGCGATGGGCGGCAGCGCCGCCATCGCGGACCGGCTCTTCTGATGGACGAACAGCCACTCCATCCCCATGACGCCCGCGAGCGAGAATGCCGCGACCATGATTGCGGCACCGATGCTGGTCGGCACCACCGAAGCCACCAGGACCATCGGCAGACCGATGTCACCGGAACCCAGGAGCATAGCCTCACGCTGTCGGAGTGCCGCCAGATTCTTCATGAAAAATCCGGCCGGTCGGGCGGGTACCAGGAATCCGAATATGGCGCCCGAACTGAGCATCGTGCCCGCGAGCGCGACCATGTGGCGCGTCCGATATACCGAAATGATGTCGTAAATCGCCATCAGCGCCAAGAGGACGCAGGCGATGAGCGGTGTCAGTGACAATCCCAGGAGACTCGCGATGCCGGCGATGCCGATCGCAATGGCGATATCATGCGTGAGCACCCGCCCGAACAGCCACACGGCGACAACGAAGATGACCGCGAGCACGCCGCTTGCCGGCCATGGCGCCCATGCGCCGAAGATGAACTGTGCGCCCATCACCATCGCCGCCGCCAGAAACAGCGCGAGCGATGCCTGAGCGAACCGCACGAACCGCAGCAGGAGTCCCGTGAAGAGAACGAAGACAGCGATGAACACGAGCGCGTTGGTCCAGGTCAGGTCAAGCGGTGCGATGGCGTTCATCGCCGGCGACAGGACGTACTGCCATGACGCGACAATGCCGAGCGCAAGGGTCAGCCCGTAGAGGACGAACGTGTTGGCAAACAATGCTTTGGGCAGTCGCATCAGCGGACGATGATAGTCCCGGTCTCGTTCACTTTCCCGACTGTATGATAACTGAATGTGCCCGCATTGGCGAATACGTATGAGAACACATTGCCCGCCGTCACGGAACCGACGCTGTCGAACTCGGGAAGTGTCGTGCCGGGAACGGGGTCGGCGGTGATGCGTATCGGAAGGGATCCATCATTGCGGAACCGGACCGTATCGCCCACGTGGATGCGCAGGTTCGTGGGGCTGTAGACGCCGAACCGATAGGATACCGTGTACGTACGCGCCTCGCGCACGACCGTGTCGGACGGCGCAGGCAAGGGCGTCATCTGGGTCCCGGGTCCGAGCACCAGGATCGCGGTGACCAACAGCACCAACACCGCAACGATGAGCGACCACAGATGCGGTCTGTTCGACTGCGGCTCGGGAGAGCGGCTTGACGTGAGGATGACGAACGGGTCGGTCATGGGAATCGCTGAATGATTCTAGAGTATTTCGAGGTGGGAGTAAAAGGAACGGCGCGCCTCATGGAGAGACGCGCCGGAGCATCCGGGCGATGTCGAGAACCGACTGCAGGTCCCGGTCGTGGTTGTGGAACTGGGACGAGATCGTGCAGATCCTGACCTGCGTGGCGTGCTTGCCGTCGCAATACTGTACCCAGTCGGGTCCCCATGTCAGGGGCAGACGCTGCATCTTCTTGTCGTTCCGGTGCTGAGCCCGGGCGTCGGAGAGGAAGTTCTCGTCATGCGTCACGATGACGAACCGCTTCCTGCCGCGATGGTTGAACCACCGACGATGGATGGTGTAGAGCGTGTCCAGGATGACCTGGAGATCGGACAGTCGCAAGAACGAGAGGCGGGCGGGTTCACAGACGACCCATATCCGCTCCCCGAACCGGTGCCGACACAGATAGTGCCCCGCACTGGAACAGCCTTTCTTGCAGTCCCGCACGTTGGGCATGTTCGCGTCAAAGAACAGGATGACGTCGGCGACGTCAGATGGATGCCGTTGAGGCTTCAATACTATCTCCCCTGCAAAAGATCCCTGACGGTCTGGGCGTCGGACCAGGGAATTTTCTTTCCCGCGGCCAGCGCCATGCTGGTCTCCGAGCCCTTGCCCGTCACGACGACTATGTCACCGTCATTTGCTTCTGTCAATGCCGCGGCAAGCGCGGCGCGGCGATCCAGGATGCGTCTGACCTTCGACGATTGTGCCGGCTCGCTGATGCCCGACGCGATACCTTCGATGATGCGTTCCGGGTCCTCGTCATACGGATCCTCATCGGTCAGATATATGACGTCGCAGTACTGCTCGGCGATGCGCCCGAACTCCGGCCGCTTCCAGGTGTCGCGTCCCCCGCCCGCCGCACCGAGCACACATAACAGACGCCCACCCTGCGGTTTGAGTGTTCGATAGACGGCGCGTAGCGAATCCGGTGTATGCGCATAGTCAACGACGACGCCGAACGGCTCCTGCTGCACCCACTCCATCCTGCCCGGGATGTGGTCGATGGCCTCCAGTGCTTCAGCCGACTCCGACGGCGGCACACCGTAGGCGTCCGCGACCGCGATGGCCGCGAGCGCGTTGAGGACGTTGAATCGCCCACCGACGTTCAGATGTATGCGAGTCCGGCCGAGCATGAATGATGCGTCCTGTGGGCCGGCCTGGACGTCGGTCGCCTGGTAGTCGCCGCCGGCGATACCGTACGTGATGCGCTTGTGCGCCGGGACATCCAGAAAATAGTCCGCATCCGGATCGTCACGGTTGACGACGTGCAGTTCGCGGCAGGCACGGAACAGGACCTGCTTGGCGGCGCGGTACGCATCCAGGGAGCCGTGCGCTTCCAGGTGTTCGGGATGCAGTCCCGTGAACACCGCACAATCGAATCTGATGCCGCGGTGACGGCCCTGCGCCAGTCCTTCCGACGGGACTTCCATCACCACGTGCGTGCAACCGGCATTGACCGCGGAACGCAGGAACTTCTGCAATTTCCATCGTCCCGGCATCGTCATTTTGAGCATGTTCGGCCACTGGCGGTCGCGGATACGGAATCCCAACGAGCCGACCGCCGCAACCGGGATGCCGGCGCCATGGAGGATGGCCGCGATGAAATAGACCGTCGTGCTCTTCCCCTTGGTGCCCGTGACCCCGATGACCTTCAGGTGACGCGACGGGAACCCGTACACGAGCGCACCGGTATACGACAGGAACGGATGATAGACTTTGGCGCCGAAATCGAAGAGCGGCTTCGGGATGAGCCGCTTGATGGCGCGCAGCATTGTGTCCAGCCTACCCTCGCGGAACATGGTTGTAGACCCATCGCCACAACGGCCGCGTGACGAGATCGAAAGAGCCGGAGTATTCGATGCGGTGCCCGCCGAATCCGAGTTTGAAACGGGTGACGCCCGGCCATTTGCCGGCATCGACGCCCCAGAAGTCATACCACTTGTATCCGGCATCTTTATATTGATGAATAAGGTCCCAGTGCAACAGATGCGGCGCCATGAGCGCACGGTAATCGCGGTCGGAGGCCCCATGCAGGTAGTATGCCGTCGACCCATATTCCATCATGAGCACGCCGGCGACTGGTGTACCGCCCTGGTAGGCGAAGTACAGTCTGGTCCGGAGCGCGCCGTTGCGGTCGGCGAACGCGTGCATCAGCTTCGCATAGTAGGTATGCGGGTGCGGACGGAACGCGTCCTGCTTCGCCGTGCGCTCCAGCATATGCCAGAACGCCTCGATGTCATCCGATGCCCCCACCGTGACGCCCTTGCGCTCCGCAAGGCCGATGTTGTAACGGTGTTTATGGTGAAGCGCGTCCATCAGCTCGTCGTCGCTCCGGGTCAAATCCACGACGGTCGTCGACATCGGCTGCACGGCGTGCCGTGATTTCTTCAGCTTCGCCCCGTTGCGGTACAGCAACTCAACGACCACATCGTGAGTCGGTTCGATCTTCACGAACATGCTGCGCTCCTGACGGGCCAACCCGCGGAGGAATGACGTGAAGTGACGGACCTCATTGCGCAATCCGTCTTTGGCCAGATCCAGATTGAGCTCGGGTCCGTACGGTATGTAGAGATAATTCTGCCCCATCCGCACGTCGTGCCGGATGATGTTGGCCTTGATGAACCCGTCGTCCAGACGCCAGACCTTCCGGCCCAACGATCTCTGGAACGCCAGCCATTCGGGAGTTTGGAGAAACGGCCTGTCCATGGCCCCATTCTAGCACAAACGCCCGGGACGGGCGTTTGATTACTTGGCGGACTTCGCCAGGAGCTTGGCGGCGCCGGATTTCAGGCGCGAGGCTTTGTTCTTGGCGATGACGCCGACTTTGGCAGCCTTGTCGAGCTTTTTCTGGAGGAGCGCCATCATTTCAGCGGCCTTCTTCGGCTCGGCTGCCGCAGCGGCACGGAATTCCTTAAGGATGGACTTGTAGGCGCGTGAGCGGCCCAAATTGCGCGCGCGGCGCTTCACGGACTGTCGGTGTGCTTTGGCTGCTGATGCGGTGTTTGCCATGCGGGAAATACGATATCACACTAGTCGGAATGTTTCAAGCGTTGGATCTGGTCACGCAGCATCAGCGCCTGCTCGTAATCGAGCTTGCGCACGGCGCGTTCCATGAGCTTGGTCAATTGGGTCAACTGCTGTGAGCGGCGCCCGATGCCGATGATGGGCTGCTCCTCCTGGTCACCGCGGCGCCCCCGACCGAACCCGCCGGATGACGGTGTCTGTGAGACGGGCAGGTCGAACCCGCCGATGGCCTTCTTGATGGTCTTCGGCGTGATATCGCGCTCACGGTTGTAGATCTCCTGCTTCGCGCGCCGGCGATTGGTCTCATCGACCGCGGCCTTGATGGACCGCGTGACCTTATCCGCATACAGGATGACGTGTCCGTTCACGTTGCGCGCGGCGCGGCCCATCGTTTGGATGAGCGTCGTGGTATTACGCAAGAATCCCTCCTTGTCTGCGTCCATGATGGCGATGAGCGATACTTCCGGCATGTCCAATCCTTCACGGAGCAGGTTCACACCGACCAGCACCTCGTGGATGCCCAGCCGGAAATCGCGCAGGATCTTGATGCGGTCCAGCGTCTTGATCTCCGAGTGCAGGTAATTGACCTTGATGCCGTTGGCGGCCAAGTGCTCCGCCAGATCCTCGGCCATGCGCTTCGTCAGCGTCGTGACGATGACGCGCTCCCCCGCTTTGATGCGCAGGTTGATCTGGTCCAACAGGTGCTCGATCTGGTCTTCGGTCGGATGGATTTCCACGGTCGGGTCCAGCAGTCCCGTGGGACGGACGACCTGCTCGACGATGTTCTCCTTCGCGAGCTTCAGCTCGTACACGCCCGGCGTCGCCGAGACGTAGACCGTCTTCTGGAGGAGTTTCTTGAATTCATCGAATTTGAGCGGACGGTTGTCGAGCGCCGACGGCAGACGCCAACCATATTCCACCAGGGTCGATTTGCGGGCATGGTCGCCGTTGAACATCCCCTGCACCTGCGGCATGGTGATGTGCGATTCGTCGATGATCGTGAGGAACTCCCCCTTCGATTTGAAGTAGTCTACCAGCGTGAACGGCGGTTGGCCCGGTTTGCGGAAATCCAGATGTCGCGAGTAGTTCTCGATGCCGAAACAGTAGCCGGTCTGTTTCATCATCTCCAGGTCTTCGATGGTGCGCGCCTGGAGACGTGCGGCCTCGGGTGCCTTGTCGTGTTTCTTCAGGTACCGGACGTGCTTTTCCATCTCCGACCGGATGTTCTCGGCGGCCAATGCCACTTTGGAATCCGACGTCGTCCAGAATTTCGCCGGGTAGATGACGGTCTCCAGGATCTTCTCGAAACGCGGCTCACCGGTCTCCAGTTCTTCGGGGTCGCGGATGTCCGCCAGCGTCATGCCGATGATGCGGTCGCCCTTGAACTTGATGCGGCGCACTTCGGTCGCCGACGGTGAAACGATCTCGACTTCATCGTGCGTCTTGCGGAAGCACGCGCGCTTGAGTTCGATCTCGTATCCGTACTGCAGACGCGTGAGATGCCGGATGAGGTCCGACGGCGTCAGCTTCTTGCCGACGAACAGCTCCAGTCCCATGTTCTTGTAGTCCTCCGGGTTGCCCAAATTGTAGATGCACGACACCGAGGCAACGATGATGACGTCGTCACGGCTCATCAACGCCTGTGTGGCGGCATGGCGGAGCCGGTCGATCTCTTCGTTGATCTTGGAATCCTTCTCGATGTACGTGTCAGTGGACGGCAGGTACGCCTCCGGCTGGTAGTAATCGAAGTAGGAGACGAAATAGTGGACCGCGTTATCCGGGAAGAAATCCTTGAACTCGCGGTACAGCTGTGCCGCCAGCGTTTTGTTGTGTGAAATGATGAGCGTCGGACGGCCGTACTTGGCGATGAGGTGCGCCATCGTGAATGTCTTGCCCGACCCTGTGACGCCCAGGAGGACCTGGTTCTTGACGCCTTCCTTCAGCCCCGCTTCGAGCGCAGCGATGGCTTCCGGCTGGTCGCCGGAGGGCTGGAACTTTGATTTGAGACGGAAATGCGCCATACTGCGGTTATGATCGGTTATATCGAGGGAACCGTTGAACATATCGGCGACCGGCACGCCATCATCGCCACCGGGGGCATAGGGTATGCCATCACTATGGTCCCCAAAATACTGGCCATTCTATCAAAGAATCAAGGCCAGGTCAAGCTGTATCTGCACCCGAAAATGAACCCCCGCGAGGGTACGTTCGAATACTACGGGTTCACGAAACCCGAGGACTTAGAGCTGTTCCGCGTGCTGTTGTCGGTGTCCGGAATGGGCCCGAAAACGGCGATGCAGGTGCTCTCCACCGTGGAACCGCATCATCTCAAGGAAGCCGTCTCCGGTGAAGACCCGCAGGCACTCAGGAAGATATCGGGTCTGGGTCTGAAGACTTGTCAGCGGCTCGTCGTAGAGCTCGCCGGCAAACTCGACTACATCGAAACCACCGGTTCCGACCTAGGCCGGCTGGACCAGGAATCCCAGGCGATGGAAGCGCTGATGGCGCTGGGCTACTCACAGACGCAATCGCACGACGCCATCAAGAGCGTCGACGCACCGACCGACCTCTCGGATCTCGTCAGGCGTGCGCTCCAGTCGCTCGCGAAGAAATAACCTGCTGCCTGCGCCGTCAGGCGTGCTTGGCGACGTTCAGCACGATTCCTAACCCCGCCAGAAGGGATACCATTGAAGTCCCGCCGTACGATACGAACGGCATTGGCACGCCGGTCAACGGCACCAGACCCGTCACTGCGGCCATGTTCACCGCCGCCTGGGCCATGATCCATATGAGGATACCCGAGACGATCAGGCTTCCGAACGGATCCGGCGCACGCCGGATAACACGCACCATCATCAACGTAAGCAACATGAAGAATGCGATGGTGACCGCACCGCCGACGAATCCCAATTCCTCGACCAGGACCGCGAAGATGGAATCTCCGAACGGCTCCGGCAGGAAACCGAATTTCTGGGTGCTCTGTCCGTAACCGACTCCCCAGAATCCGCCCGCGCCGATGGCGATGAGCGACTGGTTCAGTTGCCACCCGGCGCCCCGGGTATCCGCCGTCGGATTCAGCAGCGTAGTGACGCGTTTCCAACGTAGCGGCGATACCGCGGCAAATCCGAGCACGAGCACCGGAACGATCAGCAGCACACCGAACGCCTGTTTCAGGGGTGCGCCCGCGATGAAATACATCCCGCCGGCGATGATCAGGATCAGACCGAGTTCGCCGAGATCCGGCTGCAGCACCAGGAGCACCGCAATGAACCCCATGATGAGCACGAACGGCAGTAACCCGAGCGTCACATGCTTCACCCGATCACGATTCTCACCGAGCCATGCGGCGAGGTACAGCACCAACGCAAGTTTGAGGAACTCTGCGGGCTGGAAACTGACACCCATGATGTCCAGCCAGCTGGTCGCGCCCTTCAGACGCAGCCCGATATGCGGCACGAACACGAGAACCATCAGGCCCAGTGCGACGAATAATCCCGGAAGCGCGAATTTCCGCAATTTCCGGTAATCGATGCGCCACAGGATCAACATCACCGCGATTCCCGGCAACAGACCGTATACCAACTGATGCACCCAGTAGTATGTCGGGGAGCCGAATTGACTCGTCGAGGAAACGACGCTCGCAGACGCCAGGACGATGAGGCCACCGGCACACATCGCCATAATGAGCCAGAACAATCGTCGCGGCATACGATTATTTGAGGATCGTGCGTACGAGGTCGCTGACGACCTGCGTGCTCAACGGAGGGATCTTCGAATCGGCTAAGAACATCGTGAGGCCGACGATTGCACCCAATGCATTGATCATCCAGAAACGCATCGTGATCTGGGTCTCCGGCCAGCCGAGCGCCTCGAAATGATGATGGATGGGCGCCGATATGAAGACCTTCTTGTGTCTGAATTTCTTCGAAGCGATCTGGATCACGTCCGACAGCGACTCGATGACGAACACGATCGCGATGATCGGCAACAGAAGCGGCACATTCAACAGGAGCGCCGTGACGCCCGCCACGAATCCAAGTGCCATGACCCCGGTGTCGCCCATGAAGAATCGTGCAGGGTAGATGTTGTACCACAGGAACGCAATGAGCGCGCCGCAGATCGCGGCGACGAACGTGACGAGCTGCATCCTGCCCTGGTCGAATGCGATGGCACCAAGCGCGGCGAATATCGTAAGGAATGTGCCGCCGACCAGGCCGTCCAAACCGTCGGTGATATCAGCGGAGAACGACGTCGCCACCATGACGAGCATGAAAAAGAGGAAATACCAGACCGGACCGACCGTGAAATCCCCGAAGAACGGGATATTGATGGCGTCGTACCCGAGCTTGGCGACGAACCACCAACCGCCTATCGCCGCGACCAGGACATACAACGCCAACCGCATCCGGATGGCGAATCCGCGCCTGCGGAAGATACCCAGAAGATCATCAGCCATGCCGACGAGTCCGGCGACGATGAGGAACGCCAGCGGGAGGTACGTCTCCGCACGGTTGACGAAATTCACCCTGCTCCAGAAACCGTCCGCGACACCGTGCAAGAACCAGAATCCGAACGTCACCAGTGCGACACTCAACCAGATGATGACGCCTCCCATGGTCGGTGTCCCCTCTTTCTTCTTATGGAGCGCGGAGTAGACCGGCGCATCGATCTTCGTGATTTCTTTGCCGCGCGCGAAATACTTGCGCAGAATGCGCATCCAGAACGGTTCGATGATCAGTGCGACCAGGAACGCGAGGGTTCCTACCGCAAGGATACGGACCACATTGAAGACGGTGAACGCGGGAGTCATTGATTCCAGCGATAGGCATGCCACGCCCACGAGATCAACGCCGCGGAATCGGTGAAGCGCTGGCGTGAACCCAGGACGATAGATATGAGTGTATCACGCTTATCCGGTGATTGCACGACGAGCAGCAAACAGCCCAATGCGCCGTCCGTATTGCCCGTTTTCCCCCCGATGATGCCGGGAACCATGCCCAGCAGTTGGTCCGTGCTCTTGATCTCTTTTGCGGCAGATCCGTCCACGGATTGGATCGTGACCGCCGGCGATGCCATCACGGGCCATAATTGCGGAGCATTGCGCAACGCCGCCCGTACCAGGCGTACCAGATCGCGCGCGGTACAGTAGGCCGCATCATCCAACCCCGCCGGGTCCCGGAACGCGCATCCCTGCATACCGAGCACCCATGCTTTAGTGTTCATCCGCTCGACGAAATCGATGCCCTGATCCTGGGCGTGCGCAGCCAAGGCGTAAGCGGCATCATTGGAAGATTCCACCAGCATCATGGAAATCAGATCGGACACCCGCAGGCGTTCGCCGGCGGTGAGGGTCTGTTTGGCGCCGTCGACCCGAACCGATTCCGAAGCGACCGTTACGATTTCGTTCGGCGAGAACAGATCGGTCGCGACCAGTGCGGACATGATCTTGGTCAGCGAGGCGATAGGCACCCGGACATCGGGGTTCTTTGCGTAGAGTTCGGTGCCTGATTCGATGTGATACAGCAACACGGAATTCGCATCCAACGTCGGATCAGGAACGGTGGTATCACGTACCGGTGCGGAGCCGGATTCCAAAACAGGCAGAAGATAGGCACGCCCCTGTTGCTGCACGAGCGACTCACCGGAGACATACCGGTTCGGCGGCGGTGTGTGACGGACGGATATCAGAAACACCGCCAGTCCTGCACCGATGAGGAGTGGAATTGCCAGAAGCCACCGCATGGTCGGATCTCAACGCTCCACCTTCAGGTGGAGTTCCCGCAGTTGGGCGGCGGAGAGTTCGGAGGGGGCATGCATCATCAGATCGCGCGCATCACCGGTCTTCGGGAAAGCGATGACCTCGCGGATGTTCGGCTCGTCCAGTAAGAGCGCCATGAGCCGATCCCAGCCCCATGCGATACCGCCATGGGGCGGCGCGCCCGCCGCGAGCGCGGCGAGCATATGGCCGAAGTTCGCATCGATCCGGTCGTCGGCAAACCCCATGGTCCGGAACGTCGCGCGCAACGCCGCCGGTGTGTGTGCACGGATCGAACCACCGCCGATCTCCCATCCATTGAGGACGATGTCATACTGCGTCGTCAGGATCTCGCCCGTGTGTTCGCCTGTCAGATGCCATGCCGCATGCTCGGGTTTTGGCGCAGAGAACGGATTGTGGGTGAAGGTCCAGCCCTCTTCAGTTTTCTCGAAAAAGGGGAAATCAATCACCCAGCAGAACGCCAGGAGATCCTTGTCATCCTTGTCCTTCCGAAGGTCGGGCCGATCGGTCTGATACTTCTCCAGCGCTTCCGCGTAGGACATACGCGGGAACGGTGTCTCCTGGATGCGCTTGTGCGGGAACTGCTTCTTCACGAGGTCGATGAGCACCGCCTCGTTGATCGCCATGACGTCCTCGCGCTCCACGAAGCTCATCTCCATGTCTAGTTGCGTGAATTCCGGCTGCCGGTCACCGCGCGTATCCTCATCGCGGAAACATCGTGCGAGCTGGAAGTACTTCTCCGCTCCGGCGATCATCAACAGTTGCTTGTACTGCTGCGGCGACTGGGGAAGCGCGAAGAAACTGCCCGCATAGAGCCGGCTGGGAACGACGTAATCGCGCGCACCTTCGGGCGTGGACTTGGTCAGGATAGGCGTTTCCACTTCCATGAAGCCATGCTCGGACAGCACGGTGCGCACGTGCAGTGCCGCGCGGTGTCGCGCCATCAGGTTGCGCGCGAGCCGCGGCCTGCGCAGGTCCAGGTACCGCCACTCCTGGCGCGTGTCTTCGCCGACCTCATACCCGTCGGTATCCAGCGGCAACGGCGGCGTCGTCGCTTCAGCGAGGATCTCGAGTTCATGCGGCTCGAATTCGACGGCACCGGTCGGGATGTCAGGATTGCGCATCTTCTCCGGCCGTTCCTTCACCAATCCCTTGATGCGGATGACCCACTCGTTGCGAAGCTTCTGTGCGTCGTCGTAGCCGGCGGTCTTCGGTGAGAACACGACCTGAATGATGCCGGTGCGGTCACGCAGGTCGACGAACACCAGCTTGCCGTGGTCGCGACGGTTCGCGACCCAGCCGAACAACTCGGTCTCGGTGCCGGCACGGTCCTTGGTCGCGATGATGTCCGTCTCCTTCATGCGAGTATCGTAGCACTGCCGCAGAAAAAAGAAAAACCGGGTTGATGAAACAGCCAAACGATGGTATACTTTGCTCCGACCGCCCGTAGCTCAGTTGGTAGAGCTGCTCCCTTTTAAGGAGAAGGTCGCTGGTTCGAGTCCAGCAGGGCGGACCAATATATGAAGAAGATATCCATTACCGAGACGAAAGATATGGCGGGCAAAGACGTCGAGCTGTTCGGCTGGGTGGCGAACCGTCGCGACCACGGCAAGCTCGTGTTCGTGGACCTCAGAGACCGCACCGGTATCATCCAGGTCGTGTTCGGTCCGTTTAGCGGCGAAGAGGTCTATGCGTCAGCACAGAAACTCCGCAACGAATGGGTGGTGCGCATCTCAGGAAAGGTCAAAGAGCGGCCCGAGAAGATGCGTAATCCCGAAATTCCGACAGGGTCTGTTGAGCTCGAGCCGAAAGAGCTCGAGGTGCTCAATGAATCGCTGACACCGCCGATGCCGCTGGATACCGACGGGTATGAGATCGGCGAAGATACTCGCCACGAGTGGCGCTACATGGACCTCAGGCGGCCGCGGCTGGCCCGCAACATCAAAGCGCGGCACGACGGCCAACTGTTCATCCGCAATTGGCTGGATCGCGAAGGGTTCCTGGAGATCGAAACGCCCATCCTGACCAAGAGCACGCCTGAAGGCGCACGCGATTACGTCGTGCCCAGCAGGCTCTACCCCGGTATGTTCTATGCGCTGCCGCAGTCAC
>DATKOD010000021.1:0-12762 GCA_035524755.1 Minisyncoccota bacterium | reverse complement strand
CGACGGCAAGACGGTCCTCGGCCTCGTCCGCCGGCCGCAGTCGGAAGGGCAGACCGCGGTCCATCCCGAAGTGGACGCCTCCGCGGGTTTCCTGGGCGGCGGATACTAGCAGCCGGCAGGCGGGGATTCGTCCCCGCCTTTCCTTTTGTTGACATTCCGGGCGGTATCGGCTACACTGGGGGCTTCGCGGTGGGTGACGGTGTTAGAGCCCGTCCACCCGTCTCGGAACATGCGGAAGGTCCCGTGGGGAAACCACCGTGTGGGCTTAGGAGCTTCACAGCCCGAGCCGGGCTTTTTTGTTGAAAATGGCGGTCAAAATACCCGAAAAATTCATCCTGGCCACCAAGCTCGGGATGACCCAGCTGTACACGGAAAAGGGCGACCTCGTCGGGGTCACCCTGCTTCAGGTTTCTCCGAACGTCGTCACGCAGGTGAAGACCAAGGAGCGCGACGGCTACGTGGCGGTCCAGCTCGCGACGGGCACGAAGAAGGCCAAGAACCTGGGCAAGGGTCTGAAGGGGCACTTCAAGGATTTGGGCAGTTTCCGCTGGAGTCGTGAGTTCCGTGGTGGTAAAGACTTGGCTGTCGGTGCTACGATCGATTGCTCAGTCTTTGCTCCCGGTGACGTGGTCCGCGTGTCCGGTCTCACCAAAGGAAAGGGCTTCGCCGGTGCGGTGAAGCGCCACGGATTCCACGGCGCGCCCGGTTCGCACGGACACAAGCACGTGGAGCGTCACGTCGGTTCCATCGGTCAGCGCTTCCCCCAGCACACGCTGCGCGGTCTGCGCGGTCCGGGACGCGACGGTCAGGAGCGCGTCTCGATGCGCAACCTGCGCGTGATGGCGGTTGATGCGGAACTCGGGGTCCTCGCCCTCAAGGGCGCGGTGCCGGGTGCCCGCGGTACGATTCTGGAAGTCATCGCATAACCATGGACATCACGGTCTACAACCCGGGCGGCTCAAAGAAGGCGACGTTGTCGGCACCCGACCGCCTGTTCAAGGCGAAGATGAACGCCGACCTGGTCTACCAGGTGGCGACCATCCAGATGTCCAACATGCGCACGGTCATCGCGCACGCCAAGACCCGTGCCGAAGTCGCCGGCGGCGGCAAAAAGCCGTGGCAGCAGAAAGGCACCGGCCGCGCGCGTCATGGTTCGATCCGGTCGCCGTTGTGGGTCGGTGGTGGCGTCTCGCACGGACCGTCCAAAGACGTCAATTTCAAGAAGAAGCTCGGCAAGTCGCAGCAGCGCGCCGCACTGGCGTCGGTGCTGTCGTCCCGCGTCGCGGAAGGCAATTTCCTCGTCACGCAGTCGTTCGAAGTCGCCTCGGGCAAGACCAAGGACGCCGTGAAGCTCATCGGTTCGCTGACCGCGGGATTCCCGAAATACACCGCCGGCGGCCGCATCCTGCTCGTGCTCGCGGGCGAGGCGCAGGACGCAGCGACCCGTCGCGCGACCGATAACATCCCGCATGTGCAGACCATCCGCGCTGCGGACCTGAACACGCTCACGCTCCTGTCGTTTCCGTACATCATCGCGTCCGCAGAAGCGGTCGGCGTGATCGAAAAGACGTTCAAATAACCCATGGCGCTCCTAGACATCTTCAAGAAGAAGCGGAAAGACATCACCCGTCGGCCGACGCCGAAGGTCGAGCTTCCGGCGGACGTCGAAGCCGCCGCGGACGAGAAGCGTCCGTCCATCGCGGCGCCGACCAGCGGCGTGTTGCGCAGTTTCCATGTCAGCGAGAAAGCGACTCGCGGCATGGCGCTCAACCAATACACGTTCATGGTCGGCCCGGAGGTCACCAAGACCCAGGTCCGTGATGCCGTGGAACGTTCGTATAAAGTGAACGTCGTGGACGTGCAGACCGTGCATTTGCCGAGCAAAAACCGAATGTTCGGACGGCACATGGGCCGTGTTCCTGCACGCAAGAAAGCGATCGTGACCATCAAGGACGGCCAGACCATCGCCGCCGCACAGCAATAATCCGGACCATGAAGGACTACAAACCGACAACGCCATCGCGCCGACACATGCAGGGCTACGACTTCTCCGGCCTCACGAAGACCGCCCCGTTGAAGGCGCTCACGTTCGGCATGCACAAGCCGGTGGGCCGGAACAACCAGGGCCGCATCACCTCCATGCACCGCGGCGGCGGCGTCAAGCGGCTGTTCCGTATCATCGATTTCAAGCAGACGCTCCGCGACATCCCGGCAAAAGTCGCCACGCTGGAATATGACCCGAACCGCACGTCACGCATCGCCCTTCTGAACTACGCCAACGGCGCACGCGCCTACATCCTGGCTCCGCAGGGCATGGCGGTCGGTGACACGGTCATCGTCTCACCGCTCACACCGGTCCGCCCGGGCAACCGCATGCAACTGAAAAACATGCCGCAGGGGACCATTGTGCACAACATCGAACTGCAGCCGGGCCGCGGCGGACAGATCGTCCGCTCCGCAGGCGCCGGTGCACAGGTGTTGGCGCACGATGCCGGTCTCACCCAATTGGTGCTGCCCAGCTCCGAGATGCGCATGGTCAATGGTGAGTGCTACGCATCCGTCGGTCAGCTGTCGAACGCCGAACACTCGCTGGTCTGGCTGGGCAAAGCAGGCCGTTCGCGCAAACTGGGCCGCCGTCCGCATGTCCGTGGCACCGCCAAGAACCCGGTTGACCACCCGTACGGCGGTGGAGAAGGACGCCAGGGCCGCGGTACCCGCCGTCCGAAGACCATGCACGGCAAGACGACCGGCGGTCACAAGACGCGCAATCCCAGGAAGAAGTCCGGCAAGTTCGTCATGCGCCGCCGCATCAAATAATCACCCATGTCACGATCACTCAAAAAGGGACCGTACGTCGACGCCAAGCTCCTGAAGAAAGTTGGCAAGGCAAAGGCCGGCGACCGCACCGTCATCAAAACGTGGGCACGCGCGTGCACGATCATTCCGGAGTTCATCGGGTTCACGTTCGGCGTGCACAACGGACGTACGCATGTCCCGGTGCTCATCACGGAGGACATGGTCGGCCACAAGCTGGGCGAGTTCTCGCTGACCCGCACGTTCCGCCGGCACGGCGGCCGTATGCAGAAGGAGATCGAGACTGCCGCGAAGCAGAAGGAGATCGATGCCGCAAAGGCCGCGAAAGTCGAACCTGAGAAGAAATAATCCATGACCACGGTATCCGCACAACTGAACGGTCTCCGCATGTCACCCCGCAAGGTGCGGCTGGTGGCCGGGCTGATCCGCCGCAAGAAGGTCACGACCGCGTTGACCGCGTTGTCGGCCATGCCCAAGCGCGCCTCGTTGCCGATCGTGAAGCTCATCAACTCCGCAGTCGCGAACGCGTCCAGCTCGCTGAAACTCGACCGCGAAACGCTGTGGATCAAAGAACTCTCGGTGGACGAAGGCGTGAAGCTCAAGCGCTGGCGTCCGAAAGGATTCGGTCGCGCGAACCCCATCGAGAAGAAAACCAGCCGCGTACGGTTGGTACTGGAACACCGTTAACACCATGGGACAGAAAGTATCACCAGTAGGACTGCGGTTGGGCATCCACCGGGCATGGGCATCCCGTTGGTTCGGCGGTGCCAAATATCCGGCATTCCTGAAAGACGACCTTGCCATCCGGAAGTTCCTGGAAGCGCGCCTGAAGAACATGAGCGTCGATTCCATCCACATCGAGCGCGGCAACAACGCGTTGCGCGTGACCATCCACAGTGCCCGTCCCGGTCTGATCATCGGACGCGGCGGCATGGGAATCCAGGACCTGCAGACCAAGCTCATCAAGATGCTGGGCGGCAAGGTTCCGTTGCAGCTGGAAGTCGTCGAAGTCCGCAATCCTGACGCATCCGCCGCGGTCGTCGCCGAGTCGCTCGTGGATCAGATCGAGAAACGCACGCCGTACCGCCGTCTGATGCGCATGACCATGACGAAGATTATGGCGAGCCGTGAGGTCAAAGGCGCGAAGATCCAACTGTCCGGCCGTCTGGACGGTGCCGAGATCGCCCGTGTCGAGCACACCGAAGAGGGTGCATTGCCGCTGCAGACCATCCGCGCCGATGTTGATTTCGTCCGCGACACCGCGCACACGACCTATGGGACCGTCGGCGTGAAGGTGTGGATCTACAAGGGGGAAGTATTTGATACCGAACAGAAATAGTCACCGACCATGTTGCAACCCAGCCGCGTAAAACACAGGAAAGTGCATAAAGGCAGCCCGAAGGCCGCCGCCACCCGTGGCACCGAACTCTCGTTCGGTACGTTCGGACTGAAGGCGGAGGAATCGACCTGGCTCAAAGCGAACCAGCTTGAGTCGGCGCGGCGCGCGATGTCCCGGCTGTTCCAACGGGGCGGAAAGATCTGGACCCGCGTATTCCCCGACAAGCCCCGCACGGCAAAATCGTCCGAGGTCGGTATGGGAGGCGGTACGGGCGCACTGTCGCATTTCGTCGCCGTCGTGGAAGCCGGCCGCGTCATCTTTGAGGTGGACGGCGTATCCGAAGCCACGGCGCGCGAAGCGTTACGGCTTGCGGCCCACAAGTTGCCGCTTCACACCCGGTTCGTAAAACGCACACGATAACCATGAAACGCGAAATCCTCACCACGAAGACGGCACACGAACTGCATGCGATGCTTACGGAAGCGCAAGCGACCCTGGCGAAGCTCCGGTTCGACGTCGCCGATAAGAAACTGAAACGGACCAGCGACCTGCCGATGACACGCCGCAGCATCGCTCGCATCATGACGGCACTGAAGACCGCGAAATAATCACACCATGCGTACACTTACCGGAACAGTCGTATCGGACAAGATGACCAAGACGGTCGTCGTGGAGGTCTCACGCCTCAAGGTGCATCCGAAATACAAGAAGCGCTATGTCGTGACGACCCGTTACAAGGCGCACGACGAAAAGGGCGAATACCACGTCGGCGACCGCGTCGTGATGACCGAAACGCGCCCGCTGTCGAAGACCAAGCGGTGGATCGTCTCAGGCAAGGCCGCATAACCCACACCCATGTTACAGCTCCGCTCAATCGTGAACGTTGCAGACAACTCCGGCGCCAAGAAGGTCGGTATCTTCAAGGTGCTCGGAGGTTCCAAGCGCCGCTACGCACAGATCGGCGATATCGTCGTCGTCTCAGTGAAAGTCGCGGAGCCGCGCAAGGCCGTGAAGAAGAAAGAAGTCTTGAAGGCGGTCGTCGTGCGCCAGCGCAATCCGCTGCGCCGCAAGGACGGCACCGTCATCCGGTTCGACGACAACGCGGTGGTCATCCTGGACGGCAAAGAGCCCAAGGGCGGTCGTATCTTCGGACCCATCCCGCGCGAGATAAAAGAGAAAGGATTCCAGACCATCGCATCGCTTGCGTCGGAACTCGTCTAATCAATGACCATGAAGATCAAGAAAGGAGATAACGTCATCATGCTGAGCGGCAAGGACCGGGGAAAGACCGGCACTGTGCAGCGCACCGACCCGACCGCCGGGCGCATCATCGTGGGCGGCTTGAATCTGGTGAAGCGTCACCTGAAACCCCGCAAGCAGGGGCAGAAAGGGCAGATCGTCTCGGTGGAGCGCTGGGTCAGCGCATCATCGGCAGCGTTCGTCTCCAAGGATTCGGGCAAGGCGACCCGCCTGGGCTGGCAGATCAACCCCGACGGTTCCAAGGTGAGAATTGACAGAAAATCGAAAATTCAAGTATAATATTCCGCTGTATGACCGACTTGGCCACAATCTATAAGACCAAAGCCGTCCCCGCCCTGCGGAAGGAATTCTCCATCACCAATGCGATGGCGGTGCCGCGCATCCTGAAGGTCACGGTCAATACCGGTGTCGGCCGCACGCACAAGGATTCCGCGCTCATGGAGAAGGTGGAGCGTGACCTGGGACTCTTGACCGGCCAGAAGGCCGCGGCACGGGAAGCGAAGAAATCCATCGCGTCGTTCAAGCTCCGGCAGGGATCCGTCGTCGGCTACATGGCCACGTTGCGCGGCCGCCGGATGTGGGATTTCATGGAACGGTTCATCGCGCTGGCGCTGCCGGTGTCCAAGGACTTCCGCGGTCTGGAGACCAAGAGCGTGGACCGGCAGGGGAACCTCAATCTGGGCGTCCGCGAGCACAGCATCTTCCCGGAGATCAACCTGGAGAACATCAAAGACATCTTCGGACTGCAGGTCACCGTGACGACCACGGCAGGCGACCATGAGCGCGGTCTGGCGCTGTTCCGTCACCTCGGATTCCCGTTCAAAAAAGCATAATCGTATGGCAAAGACATCCACAATCGCGCGCAGCAACAAGAAACCCAAGTTTTCGAGCCGCATCGTCCGGCGCTGTTTTCGCTGCGGCCGCTCGCGGTTCATCATCGGCAAATTCGAGCTGTGCCGTATCTGTTTCCGCGAACTGGCCAACGAGGGAATGCTGCCGGGTGTCCGTAAATCAAGCTGGTAATATACACGACCATGGATCCCATCTCTGACATGCTGACCCGCATCACCAACGCACAAGCCGTGCGCCATGCGACGCTGACCATGCCGTTCTCCAAGATGAAGCTCGCCATCGCGACGCTGCTCGTCCAGTCCGGCTATCTGACCGGCGTTGAACGCACGAAGCGCACGTCCGGCGTAAACGAGATCGACATGCTCGAGCTCGCGCTCAAGTACGATGAGAACAAGCAAGGCGCGATTTCCGGCATCCGGCTCATCAGCCGTCCGAGCCGTCACCTGTACGCCGGTGTCCGGGACATCAGGCCGGTACGGTCTGGCTTCGGCATGTCGGTCATGTCCACGCCGAAAGGCATCATGAGCGGCGCGGTCGCGCGCAAAGAAGGCGTTGGCGGCGAGCTGTTGTTCGAAATCTGGTAATACATCATGTCCAAGATCGGAAAAAAACCAATCGCGTGTCCGTCCGGCGTCCAGGTCTCCCTGGACGGCCAGATGCTGACCGTCAAAGGCCCCAAGGGAACACTGGTGAAGACGTTGCCACCGGTTCTGACCGTCACGGTCGGCGAGGGCACCGTCTCCGTGGTGCCGGTGAACGCAGAACCTTCGCGCGACGACCGTGCGCAGTGGGGCCTGTGGCGGGCGTTGGTCTCGAACATGATCATCGGCGTCAGCACGGGCTGGACCCGCACATTGGAATTCCAGGGTGTCGGATACAAGGCTATCCCGAAGGGCAAGGACCTGGAACTGGCGCTGGGCTACAGCCATCCTATCCTTATCAAGGCGCCCGAAGGCATCACGTTGACGACCGAGAAGACGACCATCACCGTGTCGGGCATCGATCGCGAGCAGGTGGGACACATGGCCGCGCTCATCCGGTCCAAGCGTCTACCCGAACCGTACAAGGGTTCCGGCATCCGCTATTCCGATGAGATCATCAAGCGTAAGGCAGGCAAGAAGGCCGCAACCGGTTCCGCCGCCGCATAACCCGCCATGCTTTCTTCCAATACCAACAAATTCAAGCTCGACGCCCGCAAATGCCGCCACGCCCGCGTGCGCGCGAAGATTTCAGGCACCGCCGAACGGCCCCGCGTCGTAGTGTTCAAGTCCAACCGCTGGACGTACGCGCAAGCCATCGATGACGTCGCTTGCAAAACGGTCGCGTCGGTCTCCGATCGTGCGGCGAAGAAGGGAACCAAGACCGAGCGCGCCGCGGCATTGGGCACGAAGCTCGCCGAACTGCTGAAGACAGCGAAGATCGCATCCGTGGTGTTCGACAAGGGCGGGTTCGCTTATCACGGGCGCGTAAAAGCGGTGGCCGACGGTCTGCGTGAGGGCGGTATCCGCGTGTAAACAATCATCATGGCTGACGACATCCAACCGACAATGCCTCCCGCAGACGTACCCGCAGTGCAGACCCCCGACCAGCGGCCGCTTCGCGGCGGCAGGTTCGGCATGCGCGGTTCCCGTGGCGGACGGCCGGGACGCGGTCCGCGGCGCGACCGTGGTCCTCAGGAGAAGCCCGAGTTCGACCAGAAGACCCTGGACATCGCCCGCGTGGCGCGTGTCACCAAGGGCGGCAAGCGCTTCAGCTTCCGCGCGACCGTCGTCGCCGGCAACGGCAAGGGCCGCGTCGGTGTCGGTGTCGCCAAAGGGCGCGACGTGCAGCAGTCGATCCAGAAGGCGTACGCACAGGCAAAGAAGCGCCTGGTGAACATCGTCCTCAAGGGCGGTACCATTCCGTACCAGGTGGAGGGCAAGTACTCAAGCGCTGAAGTCATCCTGAAACCGTCCAGGTCCGGTATCAAGGCGGGCGGTGCGGTCCGTGTCGTCGCCCAACTGGGCGGCATCGCGGCGCTGACCGGCAAACTGACGCGTCGCACGAACAACAAGATCAACATCGCACGCGCAACCATCCTGGCGCTCCAGAAGATCCGCGCCGATAAACAGAAAGTCCAATAGCCATGCAACTCTCCACTCTCAAACCGTCCCATCCTCGCAAACAGCACAAGGTCATCGGCCGTGGCGGCAAGCGCGGCACGACGTCCGGTGGCGGCACGAAGGGGCAGAAGAGCCGCGCAGGTGCGACGGTGCGTCCGGGATTCCGCGGCGGCGACAACCGCATCTGGCAGCTGTTCCCGAAGACCCGCGGTGCGGGCAAGAAGCCGGGCAACAACCGGCCGCACCACAAACACCGATTCTTCGCGGTGCACCGCGCCAAACCCGCCGAGATCAATCTCTGGGCGCTGACGTCGTTCAAAGAAGGTGATACGGTGTCCCCGGAGACCCTAGCGACCCGTGGACTGATTCCTGCGCACACCAAGGCGGTCAAGGTGCTGGGCAGCGGAGACATCGGCAAGCGGCTGACGTTCTCCGGCGTCCGTGTCTCCAAATCGGCACAGACGAAGATCGAGGCGGCAGGCGGGACGGTCGCGGCGTAGCCACTCTATGGACACGATTCTTCAGATATTCAGACGGCCCGAGATCCGCAACAAGGTGTTGTTCATCTTGGCGCTGATGGCCGTCGCACAGCTCGCGCACAATGTGCCCATCCCGGCCGTCGATTCATCCCACCTGCGCGACTTCCTGAACAACAACCAACTGTTCGGACTGGTGAGCACGTTCACGGGCGGCTCGCTGTCCACGCTGTCGGTCGCCATGCTCGGACTCGGTCCCTACATCACCGCGACCATCATCATGCAGCTGTTGACGATGATATTCCCGTCGCTGGAGCAGATGTACAAGTACGAGGGCGAGGCTGGCCGCATGCGCTTCAACCAGTACAGCCGCATCCTCACCGTACCGTTGGCGATGGTACAGGGGTATGCGTTCTTGACCCTGCTTTCGCGCCAATCGGTCATTGCACCGCTTGGACTGTTGCAGATGCTCTCTACGTTGACCATCATCACCGCCGGGTCGGTGTTCCTGATGTGGCTGGGCGAGCTCATCACCGAGAAGAACCTGGGCAACGGCGTCTCGTTGCTCATCTTGGCCGGCATCGTGGCGCGCTTCCCGTCAAACCTCCAGCAGGCGTTCTTCACGTACACGCCCGACCAGCTGTTCACCTACATCGCATTCGTCGTGGTGAGCTTGGCGGTCATCGTGGGCGTCATCTATATCTCCGAAGCGCAGCGCAACATCCCCATCAACTACGCCCGTCGCGTGCGCGGCATGCGCCAGTACGGCGGTGTGTCCACGTATCTGCCGATGAGGGTGAACAACGCCGGTGTCATCCCTATCATCTTCGCGCTGTCCATCCTGTTGTTCCCGGGCGTCATCGCGAACTTCTTCGCGTCCTCGCACATCGTCATCATCGCGCACATCGCGACCGCGGTGAGCACGTTCCTGCAGCAGAACCTGTGGTACTCCATCCTGTACTTCCTGTTCGTCGTCATCTTCACGTACTTCTATACGGCCATCACGTTCGACCCCAAGTCCATCGCCGAGAACATCCAGAAGCAGGGGGGATATGTACCGGGCATCCGGCCGGGCCCGTCCACGACAGCGTTCCTGAACCACCTCTTGAACCGCGTGACCCTGGTGGGTGCGGTGTTCTTGGGTACCATCGCGATCCTGCCGAACATCGTCCGCGGGTTCACCGGCGTCACTGCGTTCACCGTAGGCGGCACGTCCATCCTTATCGTCGTTTCCGTCGCCCTGGAAGTGATGAAGCAGATCCAGGCGCAACTGTCGCTGTACGAGTACTAGGCCTTTGTGGTATAGCATGCGCGGAGGTGGGCGGTGATGAAGACCGTGTTGGCACAGGACCTCGAAGAGCAGGACGTCGTTATTTTACGGGATGGCCAGCGGGTCACCGTGACGCGCATCGACCGGGTGCCGCTTTGGATCTGGGTCTATCCCATCGCAGACGGGTACCTGAAGATCCCGGGCGACGAGAAGGTGACGCTCATCCACCGTCCGTACCCGGAGGGGGAGAACGATGCCACGATGCGCCTGCGCGTGTTCCGGTGCGCTCAGCGTATCCTGAACGTCGAGCTCCGTATCGGCGACGTCGACGACGCCATCCGGGAGCTGGGGGAGGCCATCGAGGCATACGAACTGGGAAAGCCGTCGGAGTAGTCCGAGCGCGTGCCATTGCATGCGCTCTTATTTTATTGTATAATAGTCACCGGAGGTGAGTCATGCACGTATGCTTCGAGAGGGTTGATGCCGGCGACTACGACCGGGTCCTGTTCTCGATCTTCTGCATCGTGGTGATTCTGTGCCTCATGTGCCTGTTCAAGTCGCGGATACGCGCCAAGCAGGCGTTCTTCGCAGCCCAGCGTCGTGCGCAAAAGGCGTTCGAAACGCTCGGCCCCGGGGACACCGTGACCCAGCAGCGGGTCTTCGAAGCGCTCGATTCCTGGGAGCAATGGCAGCACCGCCGGGTTGCCGACCTCGACGGGGCGTCGCCGTCCGAGACCGACTGGCATGCACTGTCGCTTTTGATGTCGCTGCCGCCGGATGACCCGGCGCAGTACGTGATGTAAGTCGGCCGATGGGCGTCGGGTATCAACACCCCGGCGCTTTTCTTTTTCCCGTTCCCTGTTAGCGTGACCGCATGGAGGAACGGATGCCGACTGACACTCCCCGCGTGGTCTTGTTGCTCGGAGCGCCCGGTGCGGGCAAGGACACGCAAGCGGACCGGCTGGTGGAGGAATCGGGTTTCGTGCCGGTGCCCAGTTCGCAGATCATTCAGAAGAAGTTCGCCGAAAGTCCCAATGACCCCGATGTGAAGCGCGAGAGCGCCCGGTACGACAAGGGCTTCCTGGTCGATCCGAGGTTCGTGGGCAAGTGGATCACCGAGTTCGTCGGAGATGCGCTGCGGGGCGGCAAACCGCTCGTGTTCTCCGGTTCGCCGCGCACCGTCCCCGAGGCGGAGGTGGAGCTGAAGGGCTTGGACGAGCTCGTGGGCATCGAGAACATGCTGGCCATCAACCTGGTGCTGGACGAGTCCGTCGCGCGTGAGCGCATCCTGAAGCGGCGGTTCTGCAAGGCGCACAACCACCCCGTGCCGGGCTCGCCCGAGTTCGCGCACCTCACGAAGTGTCCCATCGACGGCAGCGAGTTGTTCGTGCGGCCGCTGGACGACCCGAAGCTTCTGGGCCAGCGGTTCGACGAGTACCACGCGCTTACCGTTCCCACCATCGAGTTCGTCCGGAAGTCGGGGATGCCCTTCTACGACATCGACGGCTCGCTTCCCATCCAGGCCATCCACGAGCAGATCATGGCGATCGTCGAACGGCGCCTCGCGCCGGTACCGGCTACGTAAGTAGCCGGTTTTTTGTTAGGATGTCCGCATGTTCACCCTGAAGACTCCCGAGCAGATCGCGACGATGAAGAGGGGCGGCCACATCCTGGCGGTCATCTTGAGCGAGCTCGCCGAGGTGGCGAAGCCCGGGATGCAGACGCGTATCCTGTCGTCCATCGCGGAGGCGCGTATCAAAGAACACGGCGTGCAGGCGAGTTTCCTGGGCCAGATAGCCCGCGGCAAGAAATACCCGGACGTCATCTGCCTGTCGGTGAACAACCAGTGCGTGCACACGCCTGGCACCGCGTACGAACTCAAAGAAGGGGACCTGCTCAAACTGGACTTCGGTGTCATCCTGGACGGTCTGCACTCGGACGCTGCGCGCACGGTGCTCATCACGGATCTGGATACGGAAGCGGTCAGAGAGAAGGAAGAGTACAAAGCGCGCCGCAAACTCGTCGCTGTCACGCGTGAGTGTCTGGAGAAGGCGATTCCGTTGTGCGAGGACGGTAACTACCTGGGCGATATCGGGCACACGGTGCAGAAGCACGCCGAAGACAACGGATTCTCGGTCGCGTTCGAATTGGGCGGGCACGGCATCGGCAAAGAACTCCACGAGGAGCCGTGGGTCGCCAACACGGGCAAGGCCAAGGCCGGCCTGGCACTCAAAGTCGGCATGGTGTTGGCCATTGAGCCCATCATCAATATGGGTTCCGGCGGCATCAAGGACGGCAAGGACGGGTTCACCTACGAGACCGTCGACGGCTCGCTCTCGGCCCACTTCGAGCACACCGTCGCCATCACCGAGAAGGGTCCCGAGATCCTGACGGTGTGATGTGGACAGAACCTATTGACTTTTTAGGGCGGTTTTGCTACCTTGGACAGCACGAATGGAGACCCGCGTACAAACCCTGGATCACCGCAGAGCGTGAGTTAGTGCGCGCCCCATCCCGGGTGCACCGACCACGCCGCGCGAGCGGCGTTTCTGTTTGAAAAATGTGGGACTGTGAGGGGTACCTCCCTACGGGGCGGTACCCCTGGCAGGCTCACGCGAGCCGGAGCAACGGCACGTAACTTCACAATTT
>DATKOD010000020.1:0-4723 GCA_035524755.1 Minisyncoccota bacterium | reverse complement strand
ATGCTGTTCGAGGATTGGCCGTACGATAAGATCGTCCGCCTGCAGAACCAGGCGCGCGTCCTCATCAGCGGAGAACCGTTGGTGCTGCGCAAGATAGCCATGCCGGCCGTGCGGCACGAGATATTCCTGGACATCGAAGCCGACCCGACACGTGACGTCGAATACCTCATCGGCATGCTGATGCGCGACACGACCACCGGGAAAACGACCTACGACCACGTCATCGCCGAAAAACCCGAAGAAGAAGGGGACGCGTGGCGGAAGTTCCTCGACCGTCTCGCGACGTGGGAGGATTTCGCCATCTATCACTACGCCGCATACGAGCGTGCGGTGTTCGACAAGCTCATGCTCCGCCACGGGGCGCCCGAGGCGCTCGCTCAGAAATTCCATGCCAATGCGGTCGACCTCCACCAGAAGACGGTCGACGCTGTGGTGTTACCGCTCTATTTCTATACGCTCAAGGACGTCGCCAAATTCATCGGATTCCAGTGGCGCGACCCCGAAGCCGGCGGAGCCGAATCCGTCGCGTGGTACGATGCCTGGCTGACCACCGGCGATCGCGCGTCCCTGGACCGTACCATCCGGTACAATGAGGACGACGTCCGCGCGACCCTGGTCTTGCGAGACTGGCTGGCGACGCTGAAACCGACCCGCCGCCGGGAGCGCTTGGAAGCGTAGGGGTAAAGATCAGTTGACAGTAAACGACACTCTTGGCATCATGAGTGCCGTTGCATTCGTCCATGTCTCGGAACGCAAAAATCCTGACCGCGGTTGTCCTCATCTCCCTCGCGCTGTTCGTGTTCGTCGCGCCGCAGTGGGTCAACAAGATCCCCAAGGTCCACGTACCCGTGGTCCCGTTCCGTCTGGGATTGGACCTGTTGGGCGGCGCGCACCTGGTGTATCAGGCTGACTTCACGGGACTCCAGGACGTCAGTCAACCCGATGCCATGCAAGGCATCCGCGATGTGGTGGAGCGGCGCATCAACTTCTTCGGCGTCGCCGAGCCGGTCGTACAGGTTTCCGGTACGGACCGCCTCATCGTTGAAATAGCGGGCGTCACGGACGTGAATCAGGCGATCCAACTCATCGGCGAGACGCCGTACCTTGAATTCAAGGACGGCGGCAACACGACCGATCTCACCTCATGGCAATCCACCGGTCTGACCGGCAAGGACGTGAAGAAAGCGTCGCTGACCTTCAATGCGCAGAACCAGCCGCAGGTATCCCTGCAGCTTACCGACGCTGGCGCGAAACTGTTCGCCGCCATCACCCAGCGCGACCTCGGCAAGCCCGTGGCGATCTTCCTGGACGGCGCGCCCATCAGCATCCCTACCGTGCAGAGCCAGATCACCGACGGAAATGCCGTCATCACCGGCAGTTTCACGCCGACCGAGGCGAAGACCCTGGCGACCCGTCTGAACTCCGGCGCACTCCCGGTGCCCATCAAGCTCATCGCACAGCAGACGGTCGGCTCCCAACTCGGTGCGGCATCGCTCCGTGATTCGCTCAAGGCCGGCATTTGGGGCCTCGTCCTGGTGGCGCTGTTCATGATCGTGTTCTACCGTCTGCCGGGTCTGACCGCCGTGCTGGCGTTGGGCGTCTACACGCTCATCGTCCTGGCGGTATATAAGTTCCTGCCGGTCACTTTGAGCTTGGCAGGTATCGCCGGATTCGTCCTGTCCTTGGGTATGGCTGTGGATGCGAACATCCTGATATTCGCGCGCATGAAAGAGGAGCTCGCTGCCCAGCGGACGTTATCGCAGGCGATGCACGAAGGATTCAGCCGTGCGTGGCTGTCCATCCGTGATTCGCATGTGACCACCCTGATCGCGGCGGCCATCCTGTACCTGTTCACGACATCCATCGTGCGCGGATTCGCACTGACCCTCGGTATCGGCGTCATCACGTCGCTGATCACCGCCACGATCGTGACGCGTTCCATCCTATACACCCTGACCGGACCGTGGTCACAACGCCACCTCTGGCTGTTCCGTTGATCTTACCCATGAGACCCGCATACAAAATCATGTTCTTCGTATCCATGGGCCTCATGGTGGCTTCCGTGATCGCACTCGCATCATGGGGGCTCCGTCTCGGTGTCGACTTCCGTGGAGGGACTGAAATGGAATTGACGATCACACCGCGTCCGGCTGCCGCGGATCTGACGGCGACCGTCACCGGGGTCGCGGGGGCGGAGCTCAAGGATGCGACGATCAGTTTGGCCGGAGCCGACGGTATCGTCATCCGTTCCGCGACGCTGACGGAAGAACAGCACCAGGCGGTGCTGAAGGCGATCGAGGCCGCATATCCGAAGACGACGATAACCGAGACCAGTTTCAATTCCATCGGGCCGGTCATCGGGAGCGAACTCAAGTCGAGCGCGATATCAGCCATCGTGTACGCACTGCTCGCGATCGCGATCTACATTGCCATCGTGTTCCGTGGCATGCGTCGGACGATGTCATGGTGGGTCATGAGTTTCGCGACCATGGTCGCGTTGGCACATGACGTACTCCTGCCGTTGGGGGTATTCGCCCTTCTGGGACGCACACAGGGGGTGGAGATAGGAGCGGTATTCGTCGCCGCCATTCTGACCATCATGGGATATTCCATCAGCGACACCGTCGTCGTGTTCGACCGCGTGCGTGAGAACATCGTCAAGGGTCGCCTGGGTCGGAACGTCTCGTTCGCCGAGGTGGTCCACCAGAGCATCATGCAGACCCTGGTGCGGTCCATCAACACCAATATCACCGTGCTCATTTCCCTGATCGCCATCTTCTTCTTCGGCGGAGCAAGCATCAAATATTTCGCACTGGCGCTCATCGTGGGCATCTTTTCAGGGGCCTATTCATCCATTTTCGTCGCGTCTCCGTTGCTCGTGTGGATGGGTCGTCGTCGGGTCTAGTTGACAGCCGGATGTTCTTCGGGTAGGAAGCAGGTGTCGTGCGGGGAGGGAACTCCTTGACGGATTTAATAATAATTGTTAATCTACAAACCGTTACTCATGGCAACCATCGAAGTCAAACAACTCGTACGGTCGGTCGCCCAGCTGGTCAAGTCGCTGAACCCCCGGAACCGCGACATCGTTGCCCGGCGTTTTGGCTTGAAGAACGGCGTCCGCGAGACCCTGGAATCCATCGGCAAGAGCTACGGCATCACCCGTGAGCGTGTCCGCCAGATCGAAGAGTTCGCCCTTGCTCAGCTCGCCAAAGCCGCTCCGGCATCTCGCGACCTTACTCGCGCCATCGAAGGCGCCCGTGACCTCATCGTCCGCGAGGGCGGTGTCATGCGCGAGCGCTCGCTCTTTGCCGCGGTCTCCGGCTCCGAGAAGGATTCTGCCGCCAACGCCGCACTCGCATTCGCTCTATCCTTGGACAAGGGGCTTGTCCGCAGCTCCGACAGCGATCGGTTCCAGGCGTTCTGGGCAGTGGATGCCCGTACCGCTGATTCATTCCGCGAACAGGCGTCCGGTGTCATCGGAGCCCTTTCCGATCGGAACACCGTCATGAGCCGCGAGGAGCTTGTACAGACCGCATCCGCCAAGGGAGTTGCCAACCTCAACGCGCTCATGGCCGTTTCCAAGGAGCTCGGACAGAACATCTTCGGTGAGCTCGGTCTCGCATCGTGGAGTCAGATCCACCCTAAGGGTGTACGGGACAAGGCGTTCCTGGTCATCAAAAAGGCCGGCAAACCCCGCCACTTCTCGGAGATCGCGAAGCTCATCAATCAGGCGAAGTTCGACACGAAGAAGACCAACGTCCAGACCGTCCACAACGAGCTCATCAAGGATGACCGGTTCGTGCTCGTCGGCCGCGGCATGTACGCGCTCGCCGAGTGGGGATACAAGTCCGGCACGGTCAAGGACGTCCTTACCGATATATTGAAGACGCACGGCAAGCCGCTGCCCCGGGCCGACCTCATCGCCCGCGTCGGCAAGGTCCGCCTCGTCAAGGAGAACACCATCCTGCTGAATCTACAGGACTCTTCGACCTTCGTCCGCGACACCAACGGCCACTACACGTTGCGCCGCAGGTAGGTTTTTCCGTGGTATACTTGGGGGGACGATGCTCCAGACCATATCTCTCTGGAATACTGTGTTGGACGGACTGCATCTCGCGGTCCAATTTTGGTGGGTCTGGACGCCGGTCATCCTGGCTATCATCGCCTACGAGGAGTGGAAAGACATGACCCGCACAGCGTTCCTCTCCGAACTGAAATGGACGCTGGTGGAAGTCATCCCGCCGCCGGACGTCCCGCTGTCCAGTCCCAGAGCGGCCGAGAACATCTTCGCGGGCCTGCATGCCAGCTACGGCGGCGGCACCGGTTGGAAGGGCATGTTCTTCAAGGGCGAAGTGCCGACCTGGTTCTCGTTCGAGATCGTCTCCAACGGCGGAGAGACGCATTTTTACATCCGCTGTCCTGAGGATAAGCGCAATGTCATCGAATCCATCATCTTCGCGCAGTATCCGGCCGCTGAGATCCGCATCGTTCCGGATTACGTCGATGAATTGCCCGCGACGCTGGATCCTTCCCAATATGATGTGACCGGCGCGGAACTGGCGTTCACGAAAGAGGATGCGTATCCCATCAAGACGTACATCGAATTCGAAGAGGCCGGCGGTAAGGACGAATACGCGCGCATCGATCCGCTTGCGCCGTTGATGGAAACGATGTCAGCGCTTCGCCCCGGCGAACGTCTCTGGCTCCAATACGTGGTCCGCGG
>DATKOD010000019.1:0-17367 GCA_035524755.1 Minisyncoccota bacterium | reverse complement strand
TCGGACGCCACGGGCGCCTGGGTCACATCGCAGTACTTCGCGAATCCCTTGGTGCGCACGCACCAGCCGTACGCGACGGTCGCATCGATCTGTAGCGGCATCCCCTTCGCGATGCGTGATTCGATGATGCCGGCAACCAGTGCCATGTCGGCGGGCGTCTTCGCTTCCTTCTCCAGGATGGACGCGATGACGACCTGGGTCTTCGTGTAGGTACCGGCACGGGCATCGAATTCCGCCGTCAGGCGGTCCGCGACGATGTCCGCGCTTGCGCTGGCCGGCACCCGGTACGTGTCCGGGAACAGCATCCCCTCGCGGTCGCCGTACGCCGAGGAGAACTGTCCGGCTCGTCCGATGATGTCCTGCGCCAACAGCAGGCGGTCGATCTCCCATACGTTCATCCCCTCGGGAATGGTCACCGTGATATCGGTGGATAGCGCCGCACCGGTCGCGATGATGCGCTCGATTTCCGCGGGTGTCATCCCCGGCGACAACAGATACGTACCGGCCTGCAGGCGGTCGCCGGTATGCGTGAGATTCTCTTCGATGATGAACGCCCACGTCCAGCGGATGAGACCGGCTCGTTGGAGCTCCGACGCGATGCGTCCGCCGCCCCACCCGGGCTGGACGGTGAACTGGACGGAGGCCGCCGATCCCGCCTGCGCCGGTCCGAACGCCCATGCGACGAACAGTCCGATGCCGATAACCGCCACGGCAATGGCGGTTATCACGATCACGACCTTGTGGCTGCGTAGGTCCGACACGGGACCCATCCTACTACTGGAGCGGCTTGGTATCAATCACCTTCTCCGGCGGGATGGTCTTCGTACCGGATTGGAGCTGCGCGATCTTGTCATTGAGCGTCTGATTATCCGGGTTCGTCTTCTGGATTTCCGTGAGCTGTGCCAGAGCGCCGGCGATGTCACCTTTTTCTTCCAACAGGAGCGCCACATACCACCGTGCATTTGAGTACTGTGGAGCCAACAGCACTGCACGCTGCATCACGGTAAGCGCATCGGCGTGGCGGTTAGCACGGATGTACAAGAGCCCCAGTTCGAACATCAGGGTCGGCTGGTCAGTATTGTACGGCGCTATCTTCTCGAGCTGCTTGATGGCGTCGTCCGTCTTGCCCTGCCGGTCGTAGACCGCGCCGAGGTTGTAGATGGCCAATCCGTAGCTCGGCGACATGTCGATGGCTTTCTGGAACGCCGTCGCGGCGTTGGTGAGCGCATCGGTGTACTGCTGTTGGAACGTCGCGGCCTGCGAGCCCTTCGCCAGCGTTTGGACCAGGTCAGCGCGCGACAGCCACATCTGACCGATGGAATTCTCGAACGTCGGGTCGCCGGGGCGGAGCTCACCGGCACGGGTGTATGCGTCCTGCGCGAGACTCTCCACGTTGTCGACAAGGCCCGAGAGCGACTGATACACGATGCCGAGGTTGTTCCAGTTCAGCGATTCCTGCGGCGCGATCTGCACGGCACCCTGCGCAAGCTGGACCGCGGCTGCGACCATGTTCTGGATCTTCGTCGTATCGGTCTGACCGGCGGGTTTGTTGGTCTCCTGGCCGACCAGGGCAAGTGCGACCTGTGAAGCGTCGCGGTAGAAGCGGTCATCTTGATTGTTCAAGGCGATTGCTTTGACCAGGCCGTCCATCGCCGCCTGCGGCGTGGTCGCCTGGAGCGCCTGGGCGTACCGAGCATCGGCCAGGTAGCGTACCGTAGTGAAATACACGCCCGAGAGCACCAGGATGAGACCGATGATGAAACCGAGCGAGGCCGCCAGCGAGAACGTCGGGCGCTCCTCGATGTCCATCGTCCTACTGCGTCCTCCGCTGATGATCAGCCCCGCCAGAGCGAGCAACACGAATGCGACGAAGAGCAGGGTGATATTGAACGGATAGAGGACCAACGCGGCGATGGTGGCCACGAGCGCCGAGAGCGTGCCCGACGCCTCATTGGCGAACGCGGCGGCTTCACCGCGCACGGATGTCTCACCGATGGCCATGCCGAACCGCATCGTGACCTGGATCACGCACCAGGCGAGGAACAGGAGCGCCAATATCTCGACGGCACCACCCTGGACCGCAGACGTGAACAATTCCGACGTCCCATCATAGAACCGCAGCGACGCCGCCTGGCTGTTTGCCAGCGCACCGGCACCGTATTTATCGAAGGCGAGCGAGTAGTTCTCGGGTCCCCAACCGAACAGCATATTGTGCTGCACGACGCTCTTCGTCACGCTCCATGAGAGCGAGTAGGATGGGGCGATCTCGACCGGCAGGTTGTTGCGCACCGATGAGATCGAGAACCCGACCAAGAGCAGGAAGCCGCCGAGAACGATGACCACCATCGGCACCACGAACCTCGAGAGCGCGAACCGGTTGCGCCGCTTGCCGTACTGCTCGGACAGCTGGGAAGCGTTCAGGGCATCGAACGCGATCATGGCGAGGATACCCGCCAATGCGATGGTCCAGAGGACCCACCAGTTCAGGACGACGAGGACCGCGACCGATAGGATGACCCCGACCACAGAGATCGCGGTCCAGGTTCGGCCGGGTTTTCCCATCTTAGAGAACAACGGAAGCCCGATCGCCGCGATGACGCCCAGCGCATTGACCGTGCCGAGCGTTGTGAACGAACGAGCTTTGGCGAACACCCCGGGAAGGACGAACCATCCAAGCACCTGCGAGAGACCTGCGATGATGGACAGCCCGAGCGACGCCACCAGGACGCGACGCAGCATCCGACCGCGGTCAGCCAATGTGTTGACCGCGAGGAAATACAGGATGGTGAGTGCAAGCACGGAGACGAGCGACGAGGAGAGCGACGTACTGAGCCCGAACACGCTCTTCATCCGCGCCATCGAGAATATCGTCGCAACGATCGTCGCCGCAAGGACACCAAGGATGCCTTTGTCGACGGGCGTGGGCCGCGTGTTCAGCTTGCCGGTGACCACGACACCGAGCAGCCATACGATGAGGCCGATGGATGCCACGACGACCAGAAGCAATTGCTTGTTGTATTCCAGGACCGATGATGTCCAGGGCAGATAGAACAGCGGTATCAAAAAAACAACGACATACAGGAGCCCTTGCACGATCTTCTCGTACACGGAACCGTTGATACCCCATCGCTCCCACCTAACCGATGCAAGGCGTGCTGTCGGAGCCGCCTCTTCTTCTGCTACGACTTCCACCGCGACCGCAGGTTCTTCCGTCCGTGATGATGTGCGAATCATAGAAATGGTATTACATAGAGCATCCTATCACGCGCACAATAATTCATTGTTGATAACTCACTTGAATATTTGTATTGACCGCAGAATATGTGTGCGCTACGCTTTTGTCAGCCCTAATAAACCTAGTTATGCCAAAAAAGTATCTCATGGTTCAAGAAGTAGCACGCGTTTTGGGCGTCACTCCACTTACGATCCGTAACTGGGATGCGAAAGGAAAGTTGGTTGCATACCGCAATCCCCTCAATAACTACCGCATGTACAAGAATGAGGATGTCGAGGCGCTCATCCGCCAGATCGAGCTCTCGCGTGACCGGCCCAAGGCCCGCAAGATCGACATCACCGGCTAGTGCGAAAAAACTCCCGACCACATGGTCGGGAGTGCCGTTTCAGACGGGGATAGGAAGGAACGCGTCCCAGTCGAACGGCTTCGGCTTGGCGAACCAGTCGCGCAGGTAGTCGTGCGGGATCCTGCGGACGATGATGGGTCCCTCTTCCGGTCCGCCGGCAGGGAGACTGACGAAGCACACGCCGGTGTTGTTCGGCGGGAACCCGCCGGACGAGCCGTAGAGGTTGGTGTGGACGCCCGCGGCGCACATCACGTAGATGAGCCGTTCGGTCTCGGCCCGCGCGTAGAAGTGCTTGTCGCCGTAGAGCGTGACCGTCACCAGCTTCAGGAGGCCGTAGGAGTCGTCGCCGCGAGCGAGATCGCTCTTGACGACGGCCGCCAGCAGATCGGACCAGCTGGACAGCCGGGCCGGCGTGCCGTGCACGCGCAGCCCCCACCGGAACCCGCCGGGCGCCTGGATGGCGCCCCACCCGAACGTCTCGTTGCCGAACCGCGGGGCGCGGACCGCTTCCTCGAAGAAGTCGGTGCGCTTCGGGTTCTTCTTCATGAACGACTGCCACTCGGGAAGCTGCTTGAGCTGCTCCTGGAGCTGGCGGGCGAGGTAGTCGCCTTCCAGGTCCTTCTGCTCCAGCGTCTTGATGCGGTGGTTGCCGTTCGGGAAGTTGTGCACGCCCAGGTCGCGGGTGTCCTTCATGACGCGGGTGAGCTTGCTGATGCCGTCGATGGTGACGCCGGACCTGACGAACCGGCCCAGGACCGCGCTGTAGAAGTCCAGGTTGGGTCCGATGTGACGGTCGTAGACCATCATCATCTGGTGGTGCGGGAAGTCCTCGCCCTTGAAGTACAGCTGGGCGATGCTGATACGGTTGATCTCTTCGGTCATCTGCGTGACGGCCTTGAGATCGCCCTTCTCCGCGGCACGCTGCATGTCCGAGGTGATCTGCCGGAGCCACCGTTCGTGCTGCAGGACGGACAGCTCCTGCGGATCGGGACGGTACCGCGGGGAGAACCACATGTCGCCGTTGGTGGCATCGTCCATCTCGGCCGTGAAGTGCACCGGGATATCGGACGCGTTGACGATGCCCGCGCGGCGCATCATCTCGACGGTCGCTTCGGTGACGCCCAGGTGGATGCGGTCCTTGGGGTCCCAGATGTACCGCTTGTCGGGGGCGCCGAAGTGGTTGTCGGTGTCGACGAACCCGGTGATGTACTTCGTCCGCGGGAACGGATAGGCGAAGTTGGAACCCTTCGCCACCTCGTCGTTGCGGTCCAGCCGCTCGATGGGCAGGTTGTCCCAGCTCAGGATGTCGTTGTTCCACGAGACGCACAGGACGCCGGGCTTGAAGGTCGGGTCGAAGATGAGCTCCAGCACCGGGTGCGCCTTGCGCGTCGTGTCCTTGAACTGCTCGCGGAGGAATCCCCCGTCCAGGCAGCTGGCCGCGACCACGAGGTACTTGGTGACCGGCACGAAATCCTTGGAGTCCTCGCGGCCGACGTCGCGGAAGTTCGGGGAGAACGGCGCGCAGACGACCGTCAGGTCGGCCAGGGTGTCGCGGAAGACGTCGGCGCCGTACGTGTCGCCGGCGTTCGCGAGCCGGTTGTCGGACACCGAGTCGTCGCCGGGGATGGCGGTCTTGATGATCTTGTCGTGGACCTTCAGGAACGTACTGCCCTGTGAGAGGACCTTGCTGTTCGGAATGGCCTCCTCGAGCTTGCGGACGACCAGGGCACGCATCCGGCGGCGGTAGAACTCGTACTGCTGGCTGGTGTGGTTCGTGATGATGACCCGTGCCTTGCGACCCAGCAGGCGCGCCTGCTCGGCGCTCCAGCGAGCCATCTCGACATGGTCGCCCTCGTCCCGCGCTTCCATGAGACGGTGGTTGGCCATGTTGAGCTCCGCCTGGATGCGGTTCTGCTCCACGATGGTCATGTAGCGGAGCTCGTAGTACGCCGCGGCGTTGATGAGCTCCTCTTCCTTGTAGCCGAGCTGGATGTACACCGGCCCCGTGAACTCCGGCCCCTTGTCGTCGGGCCGGCGGGTGAGCTTGCGCAGGCCGTCCAGGACCTCCAGGAACCGCTCGTTGAGCGTCTGGTAGATGGTCTTGTCGGTGATCTTCCCCGACAGGATGTCGCGGACTTCCTTCTGGTAGTCGGGCGGGAACCGGTCGGGGTTGATCTGGATGCCGGACACCATCGCCCGGTACACCGCGAGGAATCCCGCGGTCTTCTTGGTCCACAGGTCGATGAGGTTCGTCAGGACGACGGCGACGCAGCCGCGCTTACGCGCGTCGGCGAGCGCCCGGCGGAGGGTGTTGGCCTCGATGTCGGGATACCTGATGCCGACGAGCGCGCCGTTGATGATGGACAGCTGCCCCCGGGGCTCGTCGGACACCACGAACGGGTGTTCGTAGCTGATGACCGGGAACTCGTACCCGCCCGCGTCGCGCGGCAGGTCGGCCGTGGAGAGCCGTCCCATGCCGGCCTTGGTCTCCGTGATGGACTTCGCGTGCGTCACGCCCTTGAGCTTGCGGATGGCGCGCGTGACCATGTCGGCCGGGATGTACGGGTGGTGGGCGCGGAACGTGTCCACCATGCCGTTGGAATTGGCGGTCCAGAGCTCGCCCTTGACCCGCTTGGTCCACAACAGCTCGGGCAGACGTGTGCGCAGACCGAACCGCGACAGCTTGAGCTTGTCGGCCTCCAGCGAAGTCGCGAACTCGGCGGCGATGGTCTTGATGATCTCTTCCTCGCCGCCCTTCTTGTTGAGCAACCCGCTGTGGATGAGCGCGAGGACGCGCTTCTCCAGATCGGGGACGGTCCAGACGTTCGTGCGCTTCCGGCCGCGCTTGGCGGCGGAACCGTTGGTCTTCGTCATGCGAGCCTCCTCTGCTAACCATGAGTTGTTAGCGAACTCACGGGCACTGTAGCAAATGCGAACGCAAAGAAAAGAGGGTGGCATTCGCCACCCTCGGGAACTCATGCGGTCGCAGGCACCGCGACCGTCTTCGGCTTCATGTCTTCCATCAAGGCACCGGTCGCCTGCTCCACCTTCATGGCCACGTTCTGGCCGACCAGACTGCCGCTGGCATTGCCGACCAGATACGGCGCCGCCTTTTCCAGCGTGATCTTCCCCTGCGCGAGGTAGTGCATGCAGACGTACCAGATGCCATTGGAGAAGACCGACGCCCACGCCAGGTACTGCTGGTTGTTACGCTGACGAGCGCGGCTGACGATGGTGAAGCTCCAGGCCTGGATGACGGAGACGGCCAGCAGGGCCAGCGCTCCGCGCCAGTTGGATAGCCAGTAGACGACCAGGTGCACCACCAGGCCCAGCGACAGGACTGCGAGCTGACGCCCGGGCCAGAGGACCTTCACGCCGCCGCTCACGTGGGCATCGAACGCCGCCTTGAGCTTCTTGCCGACTTCCTGACCGAGATTCGCCCCGATGAGCGAGCCGATGATGCTTCCGGTCGCCGTCGGCAAGAATAGGCTCCAGTCGAACTTGTTGCCGATCATGATGAGCAGCTCGGTGAAGCCCAGGCCCAGGTTGAGGACCACGGCGCCTGCATGGAACCAGTAGTGGTCAGTGCTGCGCGCGACACGCAGGAGCGAGAACGAGAAGTTCCCCAGTGCGGTCACCACCAGCAATGAGATCAGTACGCCGCGGCTGACGATGGACGAGCCGAGAGCGACCTGGACGGCGAGCACCAGCGAGAGACACGCAACGGTCGGCCAGAGTTTCATCAACTGCGGCTTCCCCTTGGCGCCCTCGGCGCTCAGCCCGAGCATGTGCTCGATCTTCATGCTGATGCTGTTGCCGTGGAGCGTGCCCATGATGGTGAAGAACACGTACGCCGACAGCAGCACGATCGGCACTTCCTTGGATACCAGCAGCTTCCGGTTCAGGAAGAACACGAAGTTCGCCGCCAGCGCCGCGATGGCGTGGTAGGCGTTGCTGTTGCGGTTGGCCGACCGCGACTGCAGGCCGTACGTCATGTTCTGGACGTACGCCAGCACCATGACCAGCGGCGCGATGGCCGCGATGTCCGCCGAGATCGTACCCGCGACGTAGAAGATCGCCTCCACCCCAAGGATCGTCCCCACGATCCAGAGCGGGTTGGTGTTCCACAGACGGATCAGGAACCTCACAGAGCACCTCTTTCTATTGTGAAAGACGCCATACCTTACCAAGCGGGACGGAAAAGGAAAGGCCGCCCATCGTGTGGGCGGCCGGCGGTCACTGACGCAGGAGTCGTGCGAGCTCACGCAGCTCGTCCTCGTCGAGCCGCTGGCACTCCAGAACGGTGTCCGTCAGCGTGTCGTCGGGCTTCCAGACGATGGCCGGCAGTTCGTTCTTGATGCACCGGACCTCGACGTCGTTCAGGCCGGTCCTCGAACCGCGCAGGAACGTCGCCAGATCGGCAAGCGTCCCGAAGCGCAGCACCGGCCGCATGGTCTGCTCTTCGTCGAAGAGCGCGTACATCGACTTCTCGGGATGGGACACGATCGTCTTGCCGACTTTGAACCAGCGCATGGCTTCCTCCAAAGAGCGCCGCCAGTCTAGCACTCGGGAGTGCGCTGGCAAGAGCGCGGTTTTCGTGGTAGAATACGGACTTCGGGGGATTCGTTCAATGGTAGGACGGCGGTCTCCAAAACCGCGGACGTGGGTTCGATTCCTACATCCCCCGCATCGTGGTATAGTTGAGATGTAGTGCTTAATAGTTCACATATGGATACATCGAGTTTTGGTGTACTAAAAGAGGATGCAGCCAAGCTCATGGCTGACATCAAAATGCTCGCCGCCGCGGGTTCTGAAGAGGCAAAGGCGAAGGTGGAACAATCCCGGGCGAATGTCGAACAAAAGCTGATGAAGGCGAACGAGAAAGCGCAGGCTCTGCAAGCCGCGGGTGCCGCTGCAAGCGGTGAACTCAAAGAGGGCTTCGACAAAGCCGCGGACGATCTCAAGCAGGCTGTCGCGGCGGCGCGCACGCAACTGGTGAAATGACCTCCATCAAAAACACCCGCGGGAGCGGGTGTTTTTGATTCGGATAGCTTTAGAACCCGAAGAGGTGCTTGAAGAAGCTGCCGATACCCCGGAAAAGTCCGAGATGCACTCCGAGCGCCAGACCGGGACTCCGCGGTGCCGCAGTGCCGCCCTGGTCGATGACGGATGCGGCAACGACGGACGTCCCATTGACCGTACCCTGGACGACCACGTTGTCACCGACCGCCACACTGCCGACCGATGAGCTGGCACCCTTCACGACGACCGTCGCGTTCGATGCATCTATCGTGTAGGTGATGCTGCTCTTGTTGGTGATGGTCAGCGTCGAACCGTTGATCGCGGTCACGCTTCCTGCGACGACCGGCTCACCGTTGCCCTGGATGATGGGATTGGGTGTATTTTGCGGCCGCGCGGGCATTCCGTCGCGGATCGCGGTAGCGGTCACCGACGTGCCGTTCACGGTCCCCTGGACCATCACCATATCACCGACGGCGATGGCGGAGACGGACGAGGCTGTTCCGTTCTTGGTCACCGTTGCGCCGGATGCATCGACCGTGTAGGTCGTGGCCGTACCGCCCTGCGGGCCGACCTTGCCCGTGACCGTCAGCGTGGTGCCGCTGATCGCGGACACCGATCCGATGATGCCCGGCCGCATCATCATCCTTCCGCCCACGTGATTTCCCCAGGCATCGTTCGTCTGGGCCAGAGCCGGCGCCGCGAACGCAAAACTCACCGCCAATCCTGCGAACACTAACGGACCGAAAAACTTCTTAGCCTGCATAAAGATATATAGTTAAGCTTCCTTACATACGTAGTACAACCGCACCGGACGATTTGGTGCATTGACGACATAATAAAATTACGGCATGATTGTGACGTTCTTTGAGGTGTGATATGACCGCAGAAAACATCCGTGAAGTGACTGCACGATACCGGGAGACGTTCGCGGTGCTGAAGCTCACACCGGTCCGTCAGCCGGCCGATGTCGAACCGGGACCGACGATGGTACAGGCGCTCGAGCACTGCTACGCGATGCTCGCCGAAATCGACCGGTTCGCGCGCGAAGGTCGGATGGACAAAGCGTTCCGCTGGCTCGGCTTCGTGCAGGGATGCCTCTGGGCCTGCGGCATCTACACCGTCCAGGAGCTCAAAGAGCACAACAGTCCGTGATGCACGACGCCTTCATACGGGCGTCGTTCTTTTTATGGTATGATAGCGGCATGGAAAACGAACAAACAACAATGCCGGTGCAGAGTTGTGAGAAGTGCGGCGGGAGATGGCACCACAAACATCACGGGTGGCACCACGGCGGATGCCGGATGGGGCTCTGGGCGGTCGGATGGCTGTTCACCATCGGCTTCCTGAAACTCGCGTTCTGGAAGGGCGTACTGGCCATCGTCGTGTGGCCGTACTTCCTGGGCGTCTTCTTCGCCCGGTAGTCATCAAAAATCCCCCTCACGGGGGATTTTTGATTAGCCGGTGATCTTGGATTCCTTGTGCACGGTGGTCTTCCGGCACATCTTGCAGAACTTCTTGTACTCGAGCTTCCGCTCCACCTTCTTCTTGTTCTTGTTGGTGTAGTAGTTGGCGCTCTTGCACTTGCTGCACTTCAGACGGATGAGGTTATCTTGTGACATGATGTTTTGTTGTTACTGGAGCCGTTGGTCGGGATTGAACCGACGACCTACTCCTTACCATGGAGTTGCTCTACCACTGAGCTACAACGGCGCTATCTCCTTTTTTTGACCGCGGCCGCCCGATGCTTGAAGAACTCCACCTGACCGAGCCGTACCACCGCTTCGCGCCTGGTCGCGTAGGAGCCGAACGACCGTCCGGTCGTCTCCGACAGCACCACCCACTTTCGTCCGATCTTTTTTATCATAGTTCCTGTGGGGGCGGTAGGATTTGCACCTACGTAGGCCAATGGCCGGCAGATTTACAGTCTGCTGTGATTGACTACTCCACCACACCCCCATTGGTAAGACTTGGCAGAGCCGGGAGTCGGATTTGAACCGACGACCTACTGTTTACAAAACAGTTGCTCTACCGCTGAGCTATCCCGGCAGATAGCTCGGAATAGTATAGCAGAAAAAGCGCCCGGAATCAAACGGCCCCGTCCCGCTTGCGGCGGGCGCGCTCCAGGCGCTTGAGGTATTCCGTCGTGTCCGGGTCCAGCTTGACCGCCTGCTCCAATGCCTCTACGGCGTCCCCGTAGGCGTGCAGGCGCATGTAGACGCGTGCGATGTCGCTGTAGAGCGACACGTCCTTGGGGTTCTGGGCGATGGCGATGATGAGCCGCTGCTCTTCGGCCTTGAGTTGTTCGGGATCGGTCAGGTCGACTTCGTCCGGGTCGAATTCCGCCTCGCGCTCCTTCTTCTCTTCCTCCAGCTGAGCCACTGCCGCCTCGTGTGATCGCGCCGCCTTTTGTCCGGCTTTGCGGACTCCCTTCATCACCGATTCCGACGCGTGTCCCAGCGCGTACATCGCCTGGCGCAGGCGGTTGAGACCGATCTCCAGCTCCGATAGCGCGCGGTGCAGGTACTGACGCCACGGCACGCCGCGCGCCCAGTCGATGACCTCCGGCGCGAAGTCGTGCAGAATGGTGTCACCCGTCTCATGAGATTCGGGGGACAGTTTCCGCAGGTACGACACCTTCCGTCCCACGATGATGGCGACGGCTACGACGGCGACCACGAAGATTGCGAGCGGAATGAAGAGGTATGCCACGCTACAACGCCAGGACGACCACGTCGGTGAGTTTGATGTTCTCGCCGAGCTTGGCGATCGCCTGATGGATGACGTCTTTGACGGTCACCGCCGGGTCCTTCACGAACGGCTGCTCGAGCATCTCGTCGGCGCTCGTCGGGCGCATCGCGCTGGCGTGCATCGCCAGGTCGCGGGCAAGCGCCTTGAAGTCGTCGTTTCGCGCCACGAAGTCGGTTTCGCACGCGAGCGCGACCATCGCGCCCAGCTTGCCGTTGGTGTGGATGTAGGAGCCGATGAGCCCCTCGTTGACGGCACGGTCGGATTTCTTGGCCGCGGCGGCGCCCGCCTGCGCGTGCAGGAGTTCCAGTGTCTTGGCTTTATCGCCGCCGGTCTCGTCCAGCGCTTTCTTTATCTTGTCGAACGAGAGTCCGGTCTCGTCGCGCAGCTCCTTTAACAGGTCCAGGTCGCTCATGCAGTCATTTTAATATTGTCGCGGATGGCGTCCAGGATGAGGTCGACGGATTTCTTGGAGCGGTCATTGCACGGCACCACACGGACGATACCCGTGGGGTCCGCATCGGTGTTCGCAAGCGCCACGACTTTGACGCCGGTGACCTTGGATTCATGCACCGCGAGCGCGCCCTCCTTGAGCGACGCGACGACCACCACGTCCGGCAGACGGGTGAGCTTCTTGAGACCGTCGAACTTGCGCCGCATGTCGGCGAGCGTGCGGGTGAGGTCCAGCTGCTCCTTCTTGTTGTATTTCTCCCAGCGTCCGGCGGCTTTGTCGTCCTCCATCTGGATCAGGGTCTTCACCCGGCCGTTGAGGTTCTTGAAGTTCGTCAGCGTGCCGCCCAGCCAGCGGTCCACCACGTAGGGCATACCGGTCAGCTCGGCCAGGGCGCGGATGCCGTCCTGCGACTGTTTGGTCGGCGCGACCCATAGCACCAGTCCCCCCGCCTGGAGGGTCTGGTTGAGGTATTCGATGGTACTGACCAGCGCCTCCTGGGTCTTCAGGAGGTCGATGATGCAGATGCCGTCACGCACCGTGAATACGAACTCCCCCATTTTCGGGGAGAACACCGTCCGCTTGCGGCCGAAGTGCATACCGGCCTCCAACATGCTCTCGTAGCTTATCAGGGGAACTTGTTCTGCCATTTGGTCGTGTCCGCTGCGGCCCCGATGACTGGTTTAAAGCAACCAGCGGCCGGAAACGGGCAAATCAATGAGTTATTACGCCGAGCAATGATAGCAGAACGGCCGGGTTTTGACAAGAACCGCGGCGGGTGCTATACTGGACGGGCTATGAAGGCTTCTATCCACCCCGAATACCACCCGAAAGCCAAGGTTACCTGCGCCTGCGGGAACCACTTTACCGTCGGTTCAACCCGTGAGTCGTTGCACGTCTCCATCTGTTCGGCATGCCACCCGTTCTACACCGGCACCGAGAAGATCGTGGACGTTCGCGGTCGTGTCGACCGCTTCAAGAAGCGTCTGGAGAGGTCCTCGAAGAAACCCGCCAAGAAGGCGTAGATCGCCATGGAATACGACTGGCGTCAGTGGGCCGATGCCGCCAAGAAGGCCAAGCCGGCCGGCCCCGGCAACGAAGCGATCGTCGAAATCCGCGCAGGCGCGGGCGGTGATGAGGCGGCGCTGTTCGCCTCCGAACTGCTGATGATGTACCACAAGTACGCGGCCCGGAAGGGCTGGAAGGTCGTCCCCGTGGATTCATCCAAGACCCCGCTGGGCGGCCTGAGATACGCATCCTTCGAACTCTCCGGCCCCGGCGCCTATGACGCGATGAAGCATGAGTCGGGCGTCCACCGCGTCCAGCGCGTGCCGGCCACCGAGAAATCCGGCCGCGTCCACACCAGCACCGTCACCGTCGCCGTGCTCAAGAAGGCGACCGAATCCGAATTCCAGATCAACCCCGGCGATCTCGAGGTCAGTTTTTCGCGCGCCGGCGGCCCGGGCGGACAGAACGTCAATAAAGTGGAGACCGCGGTGCGCGTCCTGCATAAGCCGTCCGGCATCGTCGTGTCATCCCGCGAAGAGCGCTCGCAGGGTGCCAACCGCGAACGCGCGACCGAGATCCTCCGCGCCAAACTCGCTGAGATCCACCGGCTCGAACAGACCGGCAACATCACCGAGGAGCGCAAAGCCCAGGTGGGTACCGGCGACCGGGTTGAGAAGATCCGCACGTACAATTTCCCGCAGGACCGCGTCACCGATCACCGCATCAAGGAGTCCTGGTCCAACATCGGCCGAACGATGGACGGCGATCTGGACCGCATCTTCGACGCGCTCCGGGAGAAGTTGAATTCTTGACTTTTTAATATTATGTGGTAAACTGCAGTTACCCTGCTGTTTTCCAATGAAGGTGGTGACCCATGCGTCGGATAGCACCGCTGTTGGTTGCCGTCTCGTTCCTGTTCTTCGCCGCTGCCTGCAGCACGCAGACGCCCACCGCGCCCACCCCCACGCCGCCGCCCACGCTGAACGTGAACCTGAACGTGCTGGGCGTCCAGCCGTATCAGTCGCAGTCCCTGAAGATGGGCGAGACCATTTCGATCAAGGCGACCTGCACCGTGTCGCCGCAGGAGAACAACCTGTGGTACGGGTACGTCCTCTACCGGGATGACGGCGCGTTGTTCATCAACAACATCAACAACGTGCCACAGAGCCCGGGCAGCTTCTCCTGCAACAAGGATTTCGAGCTCGTCATCGACGGCACGAATTATCCCGGAGCTCCCGGTGCCTACAGCTTCGCCGCAGGTCATCGGGTCTGCATCGACCTCGTCGTCGGCGACGAGCACATGCTGGGACCTCATGCCACGCTCGACGCCAGCCATGTCCGGCAGGGCGGCACCGTCCAGCTGGGCACCTGCTACGAAAACTGGTGGCATTACTGACCCCCTCGAGGAGTCGCGAAAGCGGCTCCTCTTTCCTTTTCGCCCTTGCATCGCATGAATGCCAGTGCTACCACGGAGGGATGACCACCCAGCTTCCGCTCCTGGATCGCGGTCCGGACATGCAGTTGCCCGGTCCGATGTTCCGCGCCCGTCCCGGCTGGGGCGGACGTCTGCGTGAGTGGATGCACGAGAATCTCTATGTGATCGTGTTCCGGCTCCTGCTTCTCGCCGCCGCCGGGCTGGTCATCGCGTCCCTGCTGAACCATCACGCCACACCCGAAGCACCGGTCCCCTCACCCACGGCAACACCGACGGCGTACGACGCCTACTATCAAGTCGCGCTCGCCGGTGAAGGCATGACGCATCTGGCCGCCAAGACCATCAATGATTACTCGGATGACCAGATCCCGCCCCTGAAACTCGACGCCATCCAGCACCTGTTCGCCGTGGACACCCTCGCCCGCACGGCCGGCTGGCGGCGGTTGCGGCTCGGCGACGAGGTCTCGTTCCGCACATCGGTCATCCAGGACGTCATCTTCCTCGCGAAAGCGCTCACTCCCGCCCAGCGCGCCGCCTGGGCCCGCTTCCTCCGCTAGTTCAGCTGTGGTATCTTCCGCCCGGCAGGGAGGTGTTCTTTGGGTTGGTGGTGGTACCTGACGCCGTTCGGGTGGATCGATGCGTACATGCGGGCGAGCATCTGGATGCACGAATCGGGCCATCTGGTCGCCGCGCGCATCATGGGACGTACGGCCCGGCGCGTCCCCATCGAATCGACCGGATATTCGTTGGTGGGCCGCATCGAAGTTTTCGAATCTCGTCCCTCGCTGTGCATCGCCCTGGCAGGTCCTCTGGCCAGTCTGGTCTGTGCGGCGGCCCTGTGGGCGGTCGTCGTCCTCATCGCCGCCGGCGGCCCGCCGATCGGCATCCGTCTCTGGACCGTCACGGCGCTGTCGTACCTGGCGCTGTTCGAGATCATGCACGGCCTCGGCGCAGTTCCGCGGGAGATCCGGCACGTCCTGAAGAAGAGTTGACTGAGGACTAGTTTTGGTGTATATTATCCCGGTCATCATCAGGAGGTGTCCGTGGTCGAATCGAGGGTCGTGCGACAGGGAACCCACATGGTCCGGGTGTGCGCCAGAGACCGCACCGGCCTGGCCATCGGCAGCTACCGCACGCAGTTCTGCCCGGAGTGCTCGCCCGACAACCGCGCGCTCTACTGCGCGGTCTGCGGAAACCCGGTCTACGTGACCGCACTCGGCCATCCGTACTGCGCGATCTGCGACCGCATCCTGCAGCCGCGCGACACGTTCTTCAGGGGAACCGCACGCTCCGCCTGACACACAAGCCCCGACCGTTCGGTCGGGGCTTTTCTGTGTGCGGAGCGATTACTCCTTCTTCGCCTCTGCGGCGGGAGCGGCCGCAGGTGCGGCTTCGCCCTCTTCGGCCGCCTCCTCGGCGGGAACTTCCTTCTTGATCTCCTCCACGGCCGACACGTCGGCGGTCGGGGCGGCCAGCTCAGCGGCGAGTTCCTCTTCGGACTTCGGCGCCTGGACGGTCGCGATGATCTCGCCCGGGTCGCCCGGCAGGGTCGCCTTGGGAACCTTGATGTCGCCCAGGGTGATCTGGTCGGTGAACGACTTCAGACCCGAGATATCCACGGTGATCTCCTTTGGCAGGTCGGTCGGCAGCGCCTGGACCTCCAGTTCGTTGACGTTACGCACCAGGGTGCCGCCTTCGCTCTTGATGAGGACGGATTCTCCGACGAACACCACCGGCACGCGCGCGGTGATCTTCTCGGTCAGCGAGACTGCGTAGAAATCAGCGTGGATGGCATCGCCGGACCGGGGGTCCCGGGCGATGTCCTTGATGAGCGTCGGGTACTCCGTCGCGCCCATCTTCACGAACACCAGCGTGGACTCACCGGCCTTGCGGAAGACCGTGTCGAAGTCCTTGGCGCCGATGCTCAGATTCGTGGACGACACGCCCTTGCCGTACAGGACGGCCGGCATGATGCCCTGCTTGCGGAGGTGGCGGACCTTGCGTCCCGTCACGTCGCGGCCCGTGGCCGCCAGTTCCAATCGTTCCGTCGCTTTTGTGGCCATTCGTATCCAGAACCTTCACTTTCGCCCCGGTGCGCACGGCCCCGGGACGACCATAAGGTCCTGCAGTTAGTCTGCATAGTGTACCAAATCTCGGAGAAAACGCAAGCCTATCCCTAGTGGAAGAGACCCGAGAGCCAGGACCAGAATTGCGACAGGAATCCCTGGCTGATGTTGCCGGTCAAGTCACTGGGCGTTTCCGACGGCGACGGCGATACCGAGGGGGATTCACTCACAACAGGTGTCGGTGTCGGGGTATAAACCACCGGCGGAGGAGTCGCTGAAGGAGTCGGTGTTTCCACAGGGATCAGGGTGCTCGTAATCGAGCAGGTCGCAGTTTCACCGCTCGTGATGGTCACATCACCCGTCGGTAGACAATCACCAGCAAGCACACTCGAGAACCCGACTGCCGGATGTGACGTGACCAAGTACCGGCCAGGCACTTCGTCGAGTGAAATCGATCCGGTCTGACCGAACGGCTGCGACTGACTGCCGACTGTTACACTGAACTGCCCATAGCTTGCAGATGCACCGACAATAGTCTGCTGCACGATGAGGGTTCCGGTCCCAGTTCCAGAGCCGCTACCACCTGCGCCGGCTGGTTGCTCACCGGTTCCCGTGCTTCCTTGTGGCGCTGTACCAGCGGGTTGTTCGGGTTGCGTAGCTTCACCACCTTGCCACCCGTTCACCGTGTTCGTGATGACACAAGTCTTGACGACTCCAGGCTCAACGGTGATCAAGCCGGTCGGATCACAGTCCCCGCTTTCGGCAACGACGTACCCGTCCACGGGCATCGGAGTAATCGTGTAATTACCGACGGAACGCTCGTATTCATTCGTGCCACTTGCGTCGAAGTTCTGCGTGCCGCCCTCAAAGATGAATTTGAAGTCGCCTGGTTTCATCGTTCCACCGTAAACAACGCTATGCACATCCAGCGTCCCCGATCGGTGTCCACCTCCACCAGCAACCACATTCACCGTCCTCGTGACGGTTGGGGCATGAATCCCGAGAAAGCCGGTCGCATCGTAGGAGATGGTGTATGTACCGATGGTCGAGGTATCAACG
>DATKOD010000018.1:0-18927 GCA_035524755.1 Minisyncoccota bacterium | reverse complement strand
TATTATAGATGGGAGAGGCCCCAACCGAGGAGGTGCTTTGTGGGCCGTCAGCAACTTCCCAAAGCGGTTCTCAGGGAGCGTCGCCAAGAAATGCGGCGCATCCTGAACCTCATCGAAAGCGTCACGGATAAGGACAAACGGCAGATAGGAGACAGCCGCGAGAACCTTGTCCGGGACGCGTTGCAGATCCTGCAGACAGCTGCAGCCATCGCGTCGTTCCGCATGACCTCGCACGGGGACGACGACGACCTGCGCGGCATCGACTGCTTCGTGTACGATTTCGACGGTATCGCGTTGCCGCTCCAGATCAAGGGCTCCTGGAAAGGAGTCCGTGATCACCGCGAACGGCATCCCGAAATCCCGTACGTCTTCGTCGACCGGGATCAGAAGCCGACAGAGGTCGCGTTCCAGATCTCCAAGGCACTCCGCATCCCACTCCCGAACGTACTCGCAAAAAAGTAAGAAAGCGCCCACTTCACAGTGGGCGTTCTTCTTTCACGTGATCCTATTTGAATGCCCCGGCCAGCAAGACGATGGTCAACGCATTCAGAACCACAAGGAGAACCACCTCCTGGGTCTTCGGAAGGGGACGCCACAGGATGTAGACCGTGTAGATGATCGCGACGATCGCCGCCCCGAGAAAGTTTCCTCGTATGTGCATGGGTGATAGTTATTTGAGTACTCAATCAGCGGAGACGGGAGGATTCGAACCTCCGGACGGGGGTAAACCCGTCAACACGTTAGCACCGTGCCGCTTTAGACCGCTCAGCCACGTCTCCGTGCGAACGAAAGATTCTAACACGTTTTGACCCGCTCCTCAACCACGCGCGATGACAAGGCCGATGACCGACCGCGCACCGGAATCACGAAGCGCGTGCGCGCATGCGGTCAGCGTCGCGCCGGTGGTGGACACGTCATCGACGATGATGACGTCGCGTCCGGCGACGAGGTCTTCGCGCGCACTGAACGCTCCGCGCATGTTCGCCAATCGCTCGACGCGCGTCGCCCGCTGGACCTGGCTCGCGGTATTGTGCACGCGCTCCATCGCGTCCGCCTCCATCGGTAGCGCCATGATGCGCGAGAGCGCCATCGCTAAGAGTTGTGCCTGATTGTACCCGCGTTCGGCCATCCGGTGCGGGTGCAGCGGTACCGGTACGAGCAGTGAATTCCCGTAGATGTGACGCCGGATGTCGGGAAGCCCGGCGACGGTGTCCGCCAGCCAGGCGGCCAGTGGCTCCGCCAGGTGCGGCAGATTGCGGTATTTGCAATTCCAGATGATACGCGACAGCGCCTCATCGTCCATCGTAGCCGCAGAGATGACAGGCAGACCCTGCACGATACGGATTGCAGGGGAGCGTATCAGGGACCCACGACATCCGGCGCACAGCTCGACGCCCATCGCCCCGCACTTGATGCATCGGCGGGGCCAGAGGAGGTCGGATATCCAGTTCACAAGCGCGTTGGGCATGATTGTGCGTGGTATACTAGAGAACGGAATGCCATTCAACCTCTTCAAGTCATCGGGGGCAAAATTGGGCGTGGATATCGGGACGTCCGGTGTGAAGATCGTCGAGCTTTCCCCCGAAGGCGGCCGGTGGAAACTGGTCAACTACGGTCTCTACGAACTGCATGCTCCTGACGGCGCCGCCGACACCGCGCGCACGATGATGGACCTGCCCGACGAACAGATCGCGCAGTCCATTGCCGAAATCGTCCGCACCGCCGGCATGAAGGCGCGTGATGCCGTAGCATCGGTATCGTCGTTCGCTACGTTCGCCACCGTCATAAACCTCCCATACACTACGGAAGAGGATTTGGCGAAGACCGTGCCCTTGGAGGCACGTAAATACATCCCGGTGCCGCTGGACCAGGTCATTCTCGACTGGTCAATCGTCGGTGTCGCCGGCAAAGAGGGAAGTCCATTGCCGACCGCACCCGCCGCAGGTACATCGGTGGAGGTCTTCCTTGCCGCCGTGCCCAAAGACGAGACTGCACGGTACCAACGCATCATGAAGGGTGCGGGGCTGAATCTCGTTGCCCTGGAACTGGAGAACTCGTCACTGGTGCGCGCCATCCTGGGCAATGATCTGTCACCGACGGCCATCGTGAACATCGGTGGGCGGTCCACGTCCATCGTCATCGTCTCCCGCGGTTACGAGCGTCTCTCGCACAACTACGAGATCGGCGGCTACGAGATGACCAAGGCGGTCGCCACCGCGTTGGCGGTGGATCCGGGCCAGGCAGAATCGCTCAAGCACCGCTACGGGCTCATCGACAGTCCTGAGAACAAGGCGCGCGCCGCCATCTTGCCGCTGGTGGACATGCTCGTATTCGAAACACGCAAGACGATCGAATCCTATGAGCGGTCGAAGAACCAGCGCATCAGCCGCGTCGTCGTCGTAGGCGGGCTGGCCAATATGCCCGGCTTCACCGGCTACCTGAAACAGAAGATCGACCGGGACATCCTGGTCGGCAATGTGTTCGCACGCCTGGTCTATCCGACGGAGCTGACGCCGCTTGTCCAAACGCTGTCGAACACGTTTTCCATCGCCATTGGGGCCGCGATGCGTCCGACGTGATACACTTATCCTAGATGCCGTATAAAGGAGGGGTACAACTGTTGCCGGAAACGGAGCGTCGACCGACGCTGGCGTCGTACACAAGCGGCAACACCTATTTCTGGACCGGAATCGCCATCGGTGTGTTCGTGCTGGTCGTCTTCGCCATCCTCAATCAATACGGTGCCAATCTCACCGGCCAGATCGCCAAGCTCGACGGTCAACTCGACCAGACCGAAGCCCAACGCAACAAGACCCAAGAGCAGACGCTCCTTGATGCGCAACAGCAATCACGGACGATGAAGACCGTGCTGAGTTCCAAGGCGTATTGGACGCAGGCGCTCACCGCGATGGAGCAGATGATGCAGTCGTCCGTGACACTGACGACCCTTGATGCGTCGGCGACGAAGGGGACCATCGGATTCTCGGCGACGGCAGATACCTACACTTCGGTCGCCAAGCAACTGGCCGCGTTCGCTGCAGGCACGGGCATCAACGACGTCAGCGTGTCGTCGGTGAAATCCAGTCAGGGCCGCATCGAGTTCCAGGGCGTGCTGACCATCGACCCGAAACTTCTCAAAGCAACACAATGACCGGCAAACGCATCTTCGGCGCATTCGTGGTAGCTATCGCCCTGTTCTTCTTCTGGCCGGGTGTTATCGGGGAATGGCAATACGTCAGCGCGTTGCGGGCCGCAGTCGCTGAGCGCACGGACCTTCTGACTCAGCGTCAGGCGCTGTTGGCGAAGATCACCGATGCCTATACGCAGTACCAGTCCAAAGTGACCGGCACGGACGGTGAGAAATTCGCCGCACTGGTACCGGTGAAAAAGGATCAAGCGGAACTCGTCTCAGCGCTTCAGGACATGGCGACGCAGGCAGGGGCACAACTCTCGGAAGTCGACGTCGCGACGAGCACTACGACGACATCCACGCAGTACCAGACGCTGACCTTGTCGTTGACGTTGTCGGGTACGTACGCGTCCCTCCGACAATTCCTCGGTTCCGTCGAGGCATACGTGCGCGTATTGAACGTGGATTCCATCCAGGCGAGCACGGATACGCGCAATCCTGGACAACTGACGTTCTCGATCCATGCGAACACCTACTTCTTGAAATAACCATGGCAAGCTTCAAACAAAGTCCGACATTGCTCTATCTCATCATCGTACTGGGGGTGGTACTCGGCTACCTCTACAACAGCCAGACAAATCCGGCGGATTCGGTACCGCCGGTGCCCACGAAAGACCAGCTGACGACCCTGCAGCCGTTCACGAACCTGAACATCGATTACTCACTGCTCACCAGCAACCAATTCCAGCAGCTGCAGGTCTTCGGAGAGCTGCCGGTCCAGCCGCAGGCGGGCGGCAGGAGCAACCCCTTCCAGTAATACAATGGCCGTACCGCTTCCGCAGACACTCATCGCAGAGCTGGTCCGTGCGGGCCGCCTCTCACGGGCGGACGCAGACGCTGCCGTCGCCGACGCGACGCGCGAGGGCAAGGATTTCGGTGCGCTCGTCGTCGAGCGCGGCCTGATGACCGACGCCGACCTGCGGACGTTCAAGAGCGAACTGTACCGGATCCCGGTCGCGGATTTTTCCGTGACCGAACCGGACCCCAAGGCGTTCCAGGAAATCTCCGAAGACGTCGCGGGTTTCTACCGCGTCGTGCCGTTCGCCTCCGGTGACGGCATACTGAAAGTCGGCATCATCGATCCCGAGGACATCAACGCCCTGGAGGCGCTCAAGTTCATCGCGTCCGACAAGGGTCTGAAACTCGATAAGTACGTGGTCTCGTACGGTGATTTCTCGTCGGCGCTGAAGAAATTCAAATCCCTGACCGGTGAGGTCGGGAAGGCACTGGAATCCATCGCAGAAGAGGCGAGTAAGACGGTCGCCAACGCCGAACCCGAAATGAAGCTGGAAGAGATCACGGCGGACAGCCCTGTCACCAAGGTCGTCTCGGCGATGCTGGCGCACGGCATCGACACCCGTGCATCGGACATCCATATCGAACCGTTCGACGAACAGACCCGCGTGCGGTTCCGCATCGACGGCGAATTGCAGACCGTGCTGAACCTGCCCAAGAACCTGCATCAGGCAGTGGCGACGCGCATCAAGATACTCTCGAACCTGAAGATCGATGAGACGCGCGTGCCCCAGGACGGACGGTTCTCCATCCTTCAGCAGAAACTCAAGTACGATTTCCGTGTCAGCACGTTCCCGACAAAGTTCGGCGAGAAGATTGTGATGCGCATCCTGGATCCGATGTCATCACGCATCGATCTGAAAGTACTGGGCATCCGCGGCCAGTCGCAGGAACGTCTGGCTGCTGCCATGGCGAAGCCGTTCGGCATCATCCTGATCACCGGACCTACGGGCTCGGGCAAGTCCACGACCATCGCCGGCGCGTTGCGGCAACTCAACACCGAAGAAGTGAACATCGTGACCTTGGAGGACCCGATCGAGTACTATATTGACGGCGTCAACCAGTCGCAGACGCACGACGAGATCGGCTACACGTTCGCCAACGGACTGCGCGCCATCCTGCGTCAGGACCCCGACATCATCATGGTGGGTGAAGTCCGCGATCCGGAGACGGCCGGCCTAGCCGTGCAAGCCGCCCTGACCGGCCACATCGTGCTGTCCACGCTACACACCAACGACGCGCTTGGGGTCGTGCCGCGGCTCATCGACATGCATGTGGAGAAATATCTGATGCCGCCGACCCTGAACCTTGCGGTCGCGCAGCGACTGTTGCGCCGGTTGTGCGAAACGTGCCGGCTCAAAGCTGTGGCGAACGAGGCTGAACATAGGATCATCGCAGATGCCCTGGCGTCCATGCCGCCCCAATTCGCATCGTCGTACATCAAAGACTCCTACGAAATCTATCATCCGAACACCGAGAACCCCTGCAAGGAATGCGGCGGCAAGGCGTACAAGGGCCGCATCGCCATCTTCGAGATGTTGGAGATGACGGATGAACTGGAGAAGATCATCCTGGGAACGCTCTCGGAATCCGCAATGCGGGAAGAGGCGAAACGGCAGGGGATGGTCACGATGTTCCAGGACGGTATCATGAAGGTACTGGACGGCATCTGCTCGTTGGAAGAGCTGCTGGAAGTCGCGCAGGCAAGTACCGAAGAACAAAATGCAATATAAATACCAGGTCCGGACGCCGGACAATCAGACCATCGAGGGGGTGGTAGATGCTCCCGACGAAGCAGCCGCTATCGACGCGCTGCACGCACGGCAGTATATCGTGCTCCAACTTGAGAAGACCGAGAAAAGCGTCTTGTCCGGTGGCGACATCATGCAGTTCTTCAACCGTCCGAGGACGAAAGACGTCGTCGCGTTCACGCGGCAGCTTTCAACGCTCATCGAAGCCGACGTCCCGCTCGCCGAAGCAATGCGCACGATGGCGCAGCAGACGGACAATGCCGCGTTCTCCCGGGTCATCGCTGACGTGACCGATAGGTTGGAAGGCGGGACGGCGCTCTCGGCGGCATTCGGGGCACATCCGAAGCTGTTCTCGCAATTCTTCGTGAAGATCGTGCGTTCAGGCGAAGCGTCCGGACGTCTGGCGCAGTCATTGGATTACCTGGCGGACTACCTGGAACGTTCGCAGGGCATCAATTCGCAGGTGCGTAACGCGCTTGCGTATCCCGCGTTCGTGGTCGTTGCGATGCTCGCGGTCGCATTGATCATGACCATCTACGTACTCCCGCAGTTGCTGGTCATCTTCCAGGAATCCGGGGTCACGAGCCTGCCGATCACGACACAAATCCTTATCTGGGTGACGAACTTCGTCAATAACTACATCCTGCTGGTGCTGGGATTCATCGTCGTGGTGACCGTCGGAGGATGGCAGTGGCTGAAGACGCCCGAGGGAAGCAGCTGGTGGGATAACACGAAGATCCGCGTGCCGCTGTTCGGTCCGATTTTCAAATCGCTATACCTGTCCCGTATCGCCGAGAACCTTGCCACCCTGGTGAAATCCGACATCGCGATCCTTGACGCCCTGCGGGTCACGTCCGACGTCGTCGACAACATCGTCTACCGCGACATCCTGCTGCATGCCGAGGAATCGGTGCGCGGTGGCGGCTCAATTTCGGATGTATTCCGTCAGTACAAGAAGGAGATCCCGACCCTCATGAGCTCGATGATCGCCATCGGAGAACGGACCGGAAAGATCGAAGCCATGCTCGAGCATGTCTCGAAGTTCTACCGTACCGAATCCGAGGGGCGCATAAGTTCCATCGCATCGCTCATCGAACCGGTCCTGGTGACCATCCTTGGCCTGGGTGTCGCTGTCCTCGTCTCCAGCATCCTGTTGCCGCTGTATTCACTGGTGAACGTGAGTTGACGTGGTATACTTCGGGTGTAATTAACCATTTCTATGAACGTACCAAAGATCCGTTGGAATAAGGGGTTCACACTGGTTGAACTCTTGGTCGTCATTGCCATCATCGGCGTGTTGGCGACACTCGTATTGTTGCAGTTGGGGACGGCACGCGCCCGTGCGCGCGACACCAAGCGCATCACGGACATCAACCAGATCCGTACGGCGGTGGAGCAATATTTCGAGGACAACGATGGTCACTATCCGGCAACGACGGATCTGAGCATCTTGGCACCCAAGTACATCACGCGTCTCCCGGCTGACCCGCTTTCGGGAGATCCCTACAACTACGCATATAATCCGTCTTCGAACCCGACCTCGTATCAGATTTGGACAACGCTTGAGCAGTCGGCCACGGCGTTGAACGGCTCGTCCCACATCAACAGCACGGGCTGGCAGGGAAAGCCGGTCGATGCAAGTGGAGCTTCGCAGGCTGCCTGCACGGCTTCCCCCGGACAAGCTCCCGGATGCATCTACGACCAGGGTATCCAGTAGCATCACATCGTATAACAGAAGACCCACAGATGTGGGCCTTCTGTTATACTAGCGGAGTATGGCAATCGTCATCGGCATCGTTCTCGGGCTTCTGTCGGGTAGCTTTTTGAGCGTCCTCGTAGGGCGCTGGGAAACAAAAGAGGGGATTATCGCGGGTCGTTCGGAGTGTCCTGATTGTAAACATACACTCGCTTGGTATGACCTTATTCCGCTGGTCAGCTGGCTGATGCTCAGCGGCAAGTGCCGCTACTGTCGCCTGCCCATCTCGCTCCGGTATCCGCTGATGGAACTTGTCATGGCGGGCACGTTGGGCATCTATGCCTGGCGGTACGGCCTGACCACGTTCTGGGCGCTTTCGGATGTCGTCATCCTGTTCGGTCTGGTAGCATTGTTCTTCTTTGACCTCCGATGGCACGTATTGCCGGACGCGGTGACGTTCCCACTCATTGTAGTGGCGCTCGCGCGGCTGTTGTGGCTCCGGCCGGATCTGTTGGTCAACGGGATCGCGACCGGCTCGGTGCTTGCCGTGCTGTTGGGGTTGCTGTACCTGGTGTCACACGGAACCTGGCTCGGGTTCGGTGACGTGAAGTTCGCATTCACGGTCGGTATACTGTTCGGCTACCCGGGCGCCGTCGGGGTGACGCTCATCGCCATCTGGATCGGCGCATTGTTCGGCGTAGTGCTCATCGCGCTGCATCGCGCGACGATGAAGACCGCATTGCCGTTCGGATCGTTCTGGAGTGCCGTCGCCGTTCTCGCGGTCCTTTGGCCGGTGCCGGTGTTCTATCTGTCAGGACTGTTCACACCCGCACTACGATGAAAGGTTTCACGCTCATCGAGGTACTCGTCGTTGCGGCCATCACCGTCATGCTGACCGGTTTCCTCATTCAGAGCTTCTCTCGGTCGCGGACCGACCTGAACCAGTCCGCCAGCGCGCTCATGGATGCCATCCGCGAAGCGCAATCATCAGCGCTCTCCGGCGAGCTCGTGCGCGGAACCTACCGCTGTGGTTATGGCATCCACTTCGATGCCGGTAGCTACGAGATCTTCGCCGGTCCTGATGCGTCACAGCCGGGTGTCGACTGTTCGGCGGGGCGCGTGTATCCGGGGACAGGAACGACTGTCATCAGTTCGACGATCCTGTCCAATAACACCCTGGAAATCGTCCAACCCGTGCCGGACATCTTCTTTGAGCCGCCCGATCCCACGACCTATATCGATGGTTCGAATGCGCCCGGCACGAGCGCAACGGTCAGCATCCGCGTCAAAGGGGCTCAATGCCCCGGGACGGATTGTCGAAGCATCAATGTCACGACATCAGGACTCATACAACCGCAATAAGAAGGGGAGCGGGTTCACGCTCATCGAGGCGCTGGTCGCGCTGGCGATAGTGACCGTCGGGCTCATTCCGGCATTCGTCGAGGCGACCAATGCCCTGAATCTGGCGAGCTCCATCCAGAATTCCCTCATCGCAACGCATCTGGCGCAGGAGGGAGTCGAAGTTGTCCGCGCGATGCGTGACGATGACTGGTTCGCCGGGGCACCGTTCGGGACAACGCTGGACGCCTGCGCAAATGGCTGTCGGGTGCAGTGGAATTCCGCAGCGGTGCTACCCGCTGCCGACGTCGCCCTGAACCGCGATCCGACATCGGGTATATTCTCGTACGACACCGGCACTGCGACAGGATTCAAACGCTCACTGACCATTACGGCCGTCTCGGCGCACGAACGGAAGGTCGTCGTTACGGTGACGTGGCATGATCGGACCGGTGCGAAGCAGTTCCAGTTGGAAGACCATCTCTACGACTGGCTCAAATGAAGAAGAACCAACAACAAGGCTTCACGCTCATCGAACTGCTGGTCGCGGCGGTGGTATTCACGTTCGTCGTCACATCCGTGTCCAGCCTGTTCGTTACGGCGATGAATTTGCAGCGCCGTGCGTCGGGCGTACAGAAGATAGAAGAAAACGCGCAGTTCGCTCTGGAGTCCATCGCACGCGAGGTGCGTGTCAGTACGGTCACGTCGGGTGACACGAATTGCGCGCCGGTGGATCCGGTATCGACGGCAACGATGTCTATCCACCATCCGGTCAATGGCGATGTGACGTACCGCTACGACCGCAGCACGGGCACGGGGATCCTTTACCGTAACAACCAGCCGATCACATCCTCGGACGTGGATATCACCGCGTTCGCGTTTTGCGTGTCCGGCTCGGGCACCGACAAGAAGCAAACACGCGTGACGATGCCTATGACGCTGTCGTCCACGGGAGGACCGTCGTCGCGCGTGAGCGTGTCGCTCCAGACGACCGTGTCGTCACGTGATCTGACCACCGACCTGAAATGAACCGTGCATCCTCACAACGCGGGCAGATGCTCCTCTACGCGCTGTTGAGCATGTCGGTGATGTTGGCGATCGGCCTTTCGCTCACCTCGCTCTTCATCGGCAAACTGCGCGCCGCAGAAGCCGCACGCGATGCGACGGTCGCGCTCTACGCCGCCGATAGTGCGTCCGAGGCCTGTCTCTATCAGGCGCGTATCGGTCCGACCGACCCGCTCTCCATGGATAACGGTGCGACCTTCACCATCACCGATGTGACGAAGGATCTGGACATGACTGCCGACTGCTCGAAGCTCGGAACCGCATCGTTCGATTTCCGCGCGACAGGGAATTACCGTGGCTCGAGCCGTGCGCTGGAAATCTCCCAGTAGTCCGCTACGATACGGCCATGGACAAAGCCGCAGCCAACGAGCGTATCCTCAAACTCCGGAAACTCATCGACCGGTACCGGTACGAGTACCACGTGCTGGACAAGCTTTCGATTTCCGACGAAGCGTTGGACTCGCTCAAGAAAGAGTTGTTCGACCTTGAAGCGAAGTATCCGGACCTCATCACGCCGGATTCGCCGACCCAACGCGTTGCAGGCAAGCCGTTGAGGGGATTCACCAAGGTCACACATCCGGGACGGATGATATCCCTGAACGATGCGTTCTCGGAGCAGGATTTCAGGGACTGGCTTGAGCGGCTAGAGAACCATCTGGGCAAGCCGTACACCGGGGGATTTTATTGCGACATCAAGATGGACGGTCTTGCCATAGAGTTGCGGTACGAGGACGGACTATTGGTGCAGGCATCCACCCGCGGGGACGGCACGACAGGGGAGGATGTCACGCAGAACATCAAGACCGTCGAAGCGGTACCGTTGCGCCTACGCGATGATGACCGGAGGGTGCCGCCGGTCGTGCTGGTTCGCGGCGAGGTGTTCCTGATGAAATCGGAATTCAAACGCATCAACGAAGAATCGGAAGCCGCTGGCAGGAAGACGCACGCTAATCCGCGCAATCTCGCGGCAGGCACGATCCGCCAATTGGATCCGGCGATCACCGCCGGACGCAGGTTGTCGTTCTACGCATGGTCGGTCGTCGATGCGCACGGGACGTACGGTGATGATTACAAAACGCACACCGAGGAATTCAAAGCGCTCCGTGACTGGGGCATCAGTGCGAACCCACATGGCCGCGTCGCGAAGACCGTTGATGATGTGTTCACGTTCTACCACGAGTGGGAATCCAAGCGCGACAAACTCGACTACGAATTCGACGGTACCGTCATCTCGGTCAACGACAACGCCATCTATCGTGAATCCGGCATCGTCGGCAAAGCGCCGCGCGGCGCCATCGCGTTCAAATTCGCACCGCGTCAGGCCGAGACCGTCGTGGAAGACATCCAAGTACAGGTGGGTCGCACGGGAGTATTGACACCGGTCGCGCACCTCAAGCCGGTGTACATCGGCGGCACGACCATTACGCGTGCCACGCTCCACAATATGGATGAGATCGAACGTCTGGGCGTGAAGATCGGCGACACGGTCATCGTCGGTCGGGCGGGGGACGTCATCCCTGATATCCTCAAAGTCCTGCCGGAAATGCGTACCGGCAAAGAAAAGGCATTCCGCATGCCCAAGATTTGTCCGGTCTGTGAGACGCCCATAGAGAAGGATGGCGTCGCATCGTACTGTCCCAACAGGGACTGTCCGGCTCAGCGGCGCGAGGCCATCTACCATTTCGTCTCACGCGCGGCACTGAACATCGAAGGCCTGGGTCCGCAGACCGTCGATCAACTCATGGACGCCGGACTCGTGCAGGATGCGGCGGACCTGTACACCCTGAAACCGGATGATTTGGAAAACCTGGAAGGATTCGCGGAAGTATCCAGCCGTAAAGTCGTGGATGCCATCCGTGCACGCCGGACCGTGACTCTGCATCGGTTCATCTACGGCCTGGGCATCACGCATGTTGGCGAGGAGACCGCCGCGATGCTGGCACGTCATTTCATGACATTGGAAAAATTAAGTAATGCGACGGAGGAGCAATTGCGCGAAGTCGAAGACATCGGTCCTATCGTCGCCGAAAGCATCGTTGAGTGGTTCAAGCATCCGTACAATCATGCGCTCTTGAAGAAATTCGCGACGGTCGGATTGCGCGTCACCGCCGAGAAGGCACCAGTCAAAGGCAAGCTCTCGGGGGTGACGATCGTCGTCACCGGGACACTGGAGAAACTGTCGCGTGAGGCGGCGGAAGAAAAAATACGCGAACTGGGCGGCAAAGCGTCGGGTTCGGTGTCGAAGGAGACGGACTACATCGTGGTCGGCGCGAATCCGGGCGAGAACAAGACGGCCGCAGCAAAGAAATTCGGAACGAAGGTCCTGAACGAGGACGCATTCCTGAAGATGGTAGAATAGGAAACGGCGGCGTGGCGAAGAAAAACGCGCAGGGCCTGCAAACCCTGTATTCAGTGGGCTGAAATTCCCACTCGCCGCCTCCATTTTTTTATGGTAATTTCATGAATATGCTGACCGACAGGGAAGTAGACCATATCGCCAAACTCTCACGCATCGAGCTCGATGATGCGCTGCGCACGCGCATGAAGAAGGATTTGTCGTCCATCCTCGGCTACGTTGAGCAGCTGGAAAAAGTCGACACCGCAGGCACCGAGCCGCTGTATCAGGTCACCGGGTTGCAGAACCAGGCGCGCTCCGACGAACACAAAGGGACATGGCCGATGACCGCGGAACTCGCCGACCTTCTGGTCGGACAGGCACCGCATCATCACGATGGCTACGTGAAGGTAAAATCCGTGAAATCAAAATGAAAAACCCCGGGTTCACCATCGCGACCGCACGTGTCGGCATCGACTCCGGCGAGCTGACGCCGGAGCGGCTCTATGAACACTACCGGAAGAAAATCACCGCGGATGACGGAGCATACAACGCGTTCCGGAACACTGGCGAATTCGCGTTCGCATCCGGTGGGCGCGAATCCTCCCCACTCGCCGGCATACCATGTGCCATCAAGGACAACATGCTCATCGAGGGCACCATCGCGACATCCGGCTCCAAGATCCTTGAGCACTACCGCAGTGCCTACGATGCGACGGTCGTCGCAAGACTCAAGGCTGCAGGTGCACAGATACTGGGCAAGACCAATATGGACGAATTCGCCATGGGCAGTTCGGGTGAGAATTCCGCTTACGGGCCAGTAATGAACCCCGCGGACATCCAACGGGTGCCTGGTGGTTCCAGTGCCGGCTCAGCTGCCGCAGTCGCCGCTGATCTGTGCGTTTTTGCACTTGGTTCCGATACGGGTGGTTCTATCCGTCAGCCGGCGGCACTGTGCGGTGTCGTCGGATTGAAGCCGACCTACGGTCGCGTCTCGCGTCATGGCCTGATGGCGATGGCATCATCGCTGGACCAAATCGGTCCGCTCACCAAGACCGTCCACGATGCGGCGCTGGTGCTGACTGAGATCGCGGGTCATGATCCATTGGACGCGACGACCGTGCCGCGCGACGTACCCGACTACGCCGAAGGACTCGATGCCGACATCACCGGTCTCCGCGTCGGTGTGCCGAAGGAATATTTCGGCGAAGGATTGTCATCCGAAGTGGAAGAACGCGTCAGAGCCGGCATCAAGGCGCTGGAAAACGCGGGAGCCACGACCGTGGAGGTATCACTGCCGCATTCAGCGTACGCCTTGGCGGTGTACTATATCGTGCAACCGTGCGAAGTCTCCGCGAACCTCTCGCGTTACGACGGTATTCGCTATGGCCACAGCACGAAAAACGCGGGCAATCTTCTGGAGGTGTACACGAAATCAAGGGCTGAGGGCTTCGGGTCCGAGCCGTTGCGCCGCATCATGCTCGGTACGTATGCATTGTCGGCGGGATACTTCGATGCGTACTACCTGAAGGCGCAGAAAGTTCGAGCGCTCATCGCGCGCGATTTCACGGATGCGTTCAAGCACTGTGATGTCATTGCCGGTCCGACCTCACCGACCGTAGCGTTCAAGCTCGGTGAACGTTCCGACGACCCGCTCGCGATGTATCTTTCCGATATCTACACCGTCCCCGCGAACCTCGCCGGCATTCCGGGCATTTCCGTCCCCGTCGGCATCGGGCGCGAGTCCGGTCTGCCGGTTGGTCTGCAACTTCTGGGACCGATGTGGGGTGAAGCAACGATCCTGCGCGCCGCGCGGCACGTAGAAGAAGGGATGAAGGAATAGTCATGGATCTGTACGCAACACTGAGCGACGCACTGTTGGCATTCGCACGTTCCGCGTGGGACGGAACCTGGATCACCGCATGGTCGGACATGCGAACGCAACTTGCCGCACTTTCGTCGAACCAGGGCGTTCTTGCCGGCATTTCCGTCGCGCAGATCGCCGCGGCGACCGTCTCCGCCGTCTTTGTGGCGGTCATTGCCGTTGCGATGATGCGTAAACGCGCACTGATGAATCCGGTCGCATCCGAATCCGCGCCCATCGCCACGCCCGCGCAACCGGGCCAACTGGCCACGCGATGGCAGGGCATCATGGCGCACATGGATTCGCCACGTGAAGCCGAGTGGAAGCTTGCGGTCATCGAAGCCGATAAACTCGTGGACGACGCGTTGGCGCGCAACGGGTACTCAGGCGATTCGTTCGGAGATCGGTTGATGAATATTGGACCCGGCACCCTGATCTCATTGGACGGACTCTGGTGGGCGCACAAAGTCCGCAACAGACTCGCGCACGAGACGGACTACTTCCTGCGCTACACCGAAGCACGGCAAGCGATCGCCTATTACGAACAGACCCTGCGTGAGCTCAACCTCCTCTGACACGATGAAGCGTACGACCGTCATGGCGAGCGTCGCCGCGTTCCTTCTGCTGGTCACGCTGGCGTCAGCCGCGGATGCCTGGTACTTGGATGGTCGTATTATGCCGCACACACGGGTCGGCAGCGTCGATGTCGGGGGATTGACCGTCGACCAGGCGACACAGCGGGTCCAATCGGTCGCTGACGGATTCCAGGACGGCATACCCGTAAATGTCGATGGGATTTCACAGGCCATCGATCCGGATTCCATCGGATTCTCCGTCGATACCGATGCGGCAGTGACCGAAGCGTATGCGCGCGGACATCAGGGTTCAGCATTCCGGCGGATCTGGGAACGCGTGTCGTCGCTCTGGGAAACGAAACAAGTCGATGCACATGTATCCATTGACGCACCCGCACTGCGCCGGCAGGTATCCGACATCGCGGATGCGACCGGCGTACCGGGTCGCGACGTACGCCTGGCGGTATCCGGCGCGACCGTGGCCGTGCGTACGGATACGGCAGCCGGGAAAAGCATCGACCAGGAAGCGGCAGTCAGGGACATCACCACCGCGCTTCAGGATCTCAACCCGCGACTTATCTCGCTGAACCTTGTCGAAGAGAAGCCCCACGCGGACCCGACGACCGCAGCCGCCGCGTTAGCGGTTGCGCAACGGATGGTCGCACGGCCCCTCACCCTTCAATATGAAGATGCGCAGTTCTCCATCACCCGTGAACGGTTGGCATCGTGGCTGACCACGACGTATGACGGTAATCGCATAGTGCCGTCGTTGAATACCGACATGATTGCCGCATACGTGACGACGGTCGGGACGGCGTTGGACGTCGCGCCGGTACCTCCCCAGATCACGACCGTCAACGGACAGGTGACCGGATTCACGCCATCCAAAGTCGGACGGTCGGTCCAGGAATCGGCGCTCATCAGTGATCTCGTCACGAACATCTCAGCCCGCGCGACGACGAGCCTTGGTGACACGCTCACGGTACCCGTGAAGGCGACGCAGATGTCACCGATCGGTTTGGAAGCGGCCTCAGGCATCCGTGAACTCATCGGGAAGGCGACCACGCCGTTCACCGGCTCGCCGAAGAACCGTATTTCCAACATCAAGAACGGCATCAAGTTCATATCCGGTGCCATCGTCCAGCCGGGCGAGGAGTTCAGTACACTGGCGCAACTGGGTACCGTGGACAACACGACCGGCTACCTGCCGGAGCTGGTCATCAAGGGCGACCGGACCCAGCCGGAGTTCGGCGGGGGACTGTGCCAGGTATCCACGACACTGTTCCGGGCGGTGCTCAACGCCGGCTTGCCGGTCACCGAGCGTCGCAACCACAGCTACCGCGTTTCGTACTACGAGAAGGACGGCGACGGCAATAAGATCGGACCCGGACTGGACGCGACCATCTATGACCCGCAGCCGGATTTCAAATTCAAGAACGACACCGCCAATCCCATCATGATCATCGGGTACGTCATCGGCGACAAGGCGACGTTCGAACTGTACGGCACCAAAGACGGACGCACGGCGACCTTAGACGGTCCGCACCAGCTATCTGAAACGCCGTCCGGCGATCCCATCTACATCCCGACCACGGACCTTGCACCGGGGGTCAAGAAACAGGTGGAGACGCCGCACCCGGGCGGCACGGCCATCGCGACGTACACCGTGACCTACGCGGACGGCCACAAGGATACAACGGTCTTTCACTCGAGTTACCGTCCGTGGCCGGCGCAGTACCTTGTCGGTGTCGCCGCGCTCCCGAGCCCGTCACCTGTACCATCGCCGGTTGCGGCGCAATAAGAAAGGGCCACCCGTGAGGGTGGCCGATCGCTAGGCGAACCGGATGTGGGGGATGAGCCGGCTGATGTCCTCCCGCGAAAGGCAGGAGTGGCAGATGCCGCCCGCGGGATCGGTGCCCTTCGGGAGAGCACTGGTGCCCTGGGCTCGCCACGGCCGTTCGGGAAGATCGGCGAACAACTTGCCTCCCACGATCAGATAGCCGGTGTACGTGGAGAGGTCGCAGTTCGACTGGTCGGGAACCATGCCCTCATACGTGTGCTCGGTACGATGCTCGGAGATGCCGTGGGCATCGCACAGCGCGCACGTCCAGAACCTCATCTGTCGGATGTCCATGTACGCCTCCGGCCGTACCGTACGGCGAATTTTCTTGAAAAGCAAGGCGTTTTCTCGTATATTCAACGGACATGCTGGATTTCAAGAAGACCGAGGAAGACGTCCTGAAGTTCTGGGAAGAGAACAGGATTTTCGAACGGTCGGTGTCGCAACGGCTCGGCAGGGAGCCGTGGGTGTTCTTCGAGGGTCCGCCCACTGCGAACGGCAGTCCGGGCATCCACCATTTCATCTCACGGTGCTTCAAGGATCTCTACTGCCGGTACCAGACGATGAAGGGGCGGTACGTCCTGCGCAAGGGCGGGTGGGACACGCACGGCCTGCCGGTGGAACTGCAGGTGGAGCGTGAGCTGGGCTTCACCAATAAGAAAGACATCGAGACCTACGGCGTCGCGGCGTACAACAAAAAGTGCCGCGAATCGGTCTGGAAATACAAAGCCGAATGGGAGCGATTCACACACCGCATCGGCTTCTGGCTGGACCTGGACGATCCGTACGTCACGTATGAGACGCCGTACATGGAATCCCTGTGGCATATCATCGCGTCCATCGCGAAAAAGGACCTGCTCTACCAGGCGCACCGCGTCGTGCCGTTCTGCACGCGTTGCGGTACGCCACTGTCGAACCACGAGGTCGCACAGGGCTACCGCAAGGTCACCGAACAATCGGTGTACCTGAAGTTCAAGGTGATCAAATCGCCGAAGAAGCTCGACCTGCCAGCGAACACGTACGTGCTCGCGTGGACGACGACGCCGTGGACGCTACCCGGCAACGTCGCGCTCGCCGTGGGCCCCGACATCCGCTACGCGCTGGTCACGGAAGGCGACGAGCACTACATCCTCGCCGAAGAACTCATCGAGAAGGTTCTGGGCGCACCGCATGTCGCCGAGCGCACGTTCACCGGCCGGGAGCTGGTCGGCATCTCGTATGAACCGTTGTTCGGTGTGAAGGCGCTCAAGAAACCGAAGTCATATAAAGTCTACGAGGCGGATTTCGTCACGACGACCGACGGCACCGGCGTCGTACACACCGCCGTGATGTACGGCGAAGACGATTACCGGCTCGGTGACGCGCTGGGACTGGTGAAGCACCACACCGTCACGGAGCAGGGGACGTTCATCGGTGTCTCGCCGGAGTTGAACGGTCTGTATGTGAAGGACGGGAAGACCGAAGCGCTCATCATGGAACACTTGAAAGCGAACGGGACGCTCCTGGCGACAGTGCCGTACGAGCACGACTACCCGTTCTGTTGGCGATGCGACACGCCGCTTCTCTACTACGCCAAGGATTCGTGGTTCATCCGCATGTCCGCGGTCAACAAGCAGATGCTGGCGAATAATGAAACCATCAACTGGGCGCCGGCACACCTGAAAGAGGGCAGATTCGGTCAGTGGTTGCGCGAAGCCAAGGACTGGGCCTTCTCCCGCGAGCGATACTGGGGCACGCCGCTTCCCATCTGGCAGTCCAAAGACAAGAAAACGAATCTGATCATCTCGTCACTGGACGACCTGGAGAAATACCGTGCCACGAAGGGGAACAGATATTGGTTCGTCCGGCATGGCGAGTCGGAACGCAATGTCTCGATGGTCATCGACGACGGGGCGGTGAAGCGCGGTCTGACCGAGACGGGCAAAGTGCAGGTGAAAGGTGCCGCCGCAGAGTTGAAGCGGAAACTCGGCAGGAGCAAACCGATCATCCTTACATCTCCGGTGGTGCGCGCGCACGAGACGGCCGTCATCATCGCTGAAGAGCTGGGCCTCAAAATCATCACCGACGACCGGCTTGCGGAAATCCACCTTGGGCCGTCGCTGGAGGGATGCCACGAGCAGAAATATCATGACATGTTCCCGACGTACCTGGACAAGTTCACCAAGCGACCGCCGGGAGGAGAATCCCTTGCCGATTTGAAAGCCCGGGCGTGGGGACTCCTGCATGAGCTTGAAGAGAAGTATGACGATAGGGACATCATCTTAGTGAGCCACGAGTATCCCATCTGGATGTTCAATGACGCCGCATCCGGCTGGAGTATGGAAGAATCCATCCGACGGAAGGAAACACGGGACGGCGGTTATGACTTCCTGCCGCTTGCGGGCATCGAGAAGGTCACGGTCCGCAATCTTCCGCGCGATGAGTGCGGCGTGGTGGACCTGCACCGGCCGTACATCGACGACATCAGACTCAAGGCAC
>DATKOD010000017.1:0-11786 GCA_035524755.1 Minisyncoccota bacterium | reverse complement strand
CGGTATCTCCGGGGATGAGATTGCCCGGAACGTCATTCATGGCTTCTATTCAGGCGTGTCTACCCAGGAGCCGGATAGCATCACCATCACTGACAATGATATCAACCATAACACCGGACAGGGCGTAACCGTTGTTGCAGCATCCGGCGGCGTGGATATCGCCGGCAACACGATAGATTCTAATGGTGCGTCCCATGGACAGAATCCCTATGGCATATGGCTATTCGAGGTCAATGATGCCTCGGTGAGTAATAACAGTTTAAGCAACAATGTTCAGGTCGGCATCTTCCTGGCGGATTCTACCGACAACACCCTGATAGGCAACATGGTGACCGGCAGCAAGGTGGGGATCCGTCTGCAGCTGAATTCGAACGGCAACACACTTTCGGACAACGCCGTGGAAGATAACGCAAGCGGCTTCAACCTATTCTCCTCGTCCGGGAATACACTGACGCACAACTTCGCAATCGGCAACGCAGTGGACGGCTTCTACCTGACGAACAACTCGAACGACAACACGCTCAACGACAACATCGCGGGTTATAACACGAATGGGATCCATAACGTGAACAGCAGCGGTACCGTCATTGACAGTAACGTCATCGGAGTCGCTGTCATTGGCGGCATGCCAATCTTCGGAAACAGTCAGGACGGCATCCTCATTGATTCCGGGTCTGATATCTCCATCACGAACAACCAGATCCTGCTCAACCCGACGGAAGGATCCGGCATCCATCTCGGCGGGGGCGCGGGAACTGGAATTGTCGCCCATTACAACAACATCTCGTATAACGGGCCGTGGGGCATACTCAACGACTCAGATAATGTGATCGATGCCACGCTGAACTTCTGGGGAAGCTCTGCCGGGCCTGGCGTCGACGGAAACAACAATGCTAACGACTATGATCTCGTGACGGTCGCACCGTTCCTGGCGTCGAATTCCCCTCAATTGGTGGACGGGAAGATACCCGGCAACCTCTTCACCACCGTGCTCCAGTACAACGGAACCGCCTCGAGCTCCACTCAGATCACGGTATACGGCGATGTCGTTCTGAGCGTCGCCAGTAGCAGTGTCGATTTACCCAACCTTACGACCATCATCTCAGCCACTTCCTTCAATGTCGCATCCGTCTCTCTCGGCACACCCGACCTCGGGACCCTCTCCGGCCTGGCGGGCGGCAACGTCGTCAAGGGTGCGCTGCAGTGGGGTATCCCGAACCTCAGCTTCTCGTTCGACCCGGCCATCACGCTCCACATCTGGGTCGGCAGGGACCTGGACGGCCAGGTACTGCAGATCGTGCGTTCACCGAGCGGCACGGGAGATTGGACCACTGACGGCCTCGTGGACACTACCTGTACGGTCACCGACGGCGTCTGCACCTTCCACGCGACCAAGGCATCGACGTACGTGCCCTGCTTGGGAACATGCACTACCGGCGGCGGCTCCAGCCATCACGAGACACCTACACCGACTCCGACACCCCCTCCTTCGGGTGGTGGTGTCGCGTATGTCCCTCCCATGCCCAGTCCGACGCCAACTCCAACGCCGACCCCCACCGTCTGTCGTCGTGCCGAGAACTCACTGGTCCGCTACCAAGGTGATACTAAGGTCTATGTCATCCAGAACTGCATCAAGCATTGGATCATGACCGCCGATGACTTCAACCGCTTCGGTTACAACTGGGCCGCCATCACGGTCATCCCATCGTCTGAGACCTACCCTGACGGCTCCACTGTCGGTACCGGCACTCCTGCACCGACTCCGACCCCCTCAGGCACCTACATCTTCACGAAGTTCCTTTCCCGTGGTTCCCGCGGTGAGGAAGTCCGTCAGCTCCAGCTGAAACTCAAATCCCTCGGTTTCTTCCCGGCTGATATCGATGCGACGGGAGTCTTCGGCTCCACGACCACTGCCGCGGTCAAAGCCTTCCAGAAGGCCAACAGCATCGCGCAACTCGGATTCGTCGGACCGGCCACGCGGGCGGCGTTGAACAGGTAAAGTAATGTTCCGGAGGGTCGCATTTCTTGGTATGATTCATGCATCATGAAAACTATCGGGTCGATGGCGTGGTGGCGGCAGCATCGCTTCATACTCCTCGGAACCGTCGGTGTGCTCGCGGTTCTCTCGACGATCTTCCTGACCGCGCGGCGTCCAGCCCCGGCGATCGCAGCATACGCCTCGGTACCTGATGCACCCGGGCTCGTCACTGACGGGAACATTTACGCCGCGGTCGCCAGTGGCGACATCATGTATCTCGGTGGTGATTTTGCCCAATTAGGGCGGAATTCTCCCTTTGTGGAGCTTGTCTCTGCTGCCAGCGGCTCGTTTGAACGCGGTATGGCACTCGTTGACGGTGATGTGGATGCAGTGGCTTCCGACGGCAATGGCGGTTGGTTCCTGGGTGGCAGCTTCGAGACCATCGGGGGGACCGATCAGGCGTACTTAGCGCACATCACCGCGTCCGGCTCGCTCGATACCGGTTTTACCCCGCCGACTCTTGACGGCCAGGTCGATGCGCTCGTCGCATCCGGTTCCACGCTCTATGTCGGCGGGGATTTCAGCGGCTCCTTGCTGGCTCTCAATACGTCCACGGGCGAAGCGGTGCCCGGTTTTACGGTTCCCGACCTTTCTTCCGTACCCATCATCGGCTCCGTGAAAGCGCTCGCCGTTGCCGGGAATACGTTGTTCATCGGTGGGAGCGGTACGCAATATCTCGCGGCCTTCAATGCCACTACCGGAGCGTCTATGGGCGGTTTCACCGTGCCCGCAGCAATCGACGGCAATGTATGGGCTCTCGCGGCAAGCGGAAGTACGCTCTATGTCGGCGGCCAGTTCAGCACTTTCCTAGCAGCACTCGATACGACCACCGGCACTGCAGTTCCCGGCTTTACTCCGGACGCATCCATCGATCGCACGGTCAAGTCGCTTGCGGTATCCGGGAGCACGCTCTATGCCGGCGGACAATTCGACACTTACCTTGCGGCTCTCGATGCGACTTCCGGTTCTGCCTTGCCCGGCTTTACGGTCCCTGAAAATCTTGACGGCGAGGTAGACGGGCTCGCGGTGAAGGGGAATGCCCTTGCCATCGGCGGTCAATTCCACGACCTCGGAGGCAATTATCTCTACGGTAATTTTGCCGGACTCGATGCGACCACCGGCGCAGTGCTGCCGGGATTCCACGCCGTGGATGCACAAGTGCGCGCGATCGCCGTACTGGGTGACGATTTCCTTGTCGGCGGCAGTTTCTCCGCGGGCGACATTGTCCAACGGTTCAGTTTGGCAGCCGTGTCCATCTCAACGGGCAGAGTGCTCGATTTCAATCCATCTCTCGACGACACGGTGTACGCATTGGCGCTCGACGGTCAGAACGTCTATGCGGGAGGGGCCTTCACGACGGCGGGCGATGCGACGACACGAAATCACCTCGCGGCATTCAACGGCCTCACCGGAGCATCGACATCGTTCGACCCGGACCTTGATGGGGACGTGCGTTCGCTCACGGTCAAGGACGGCATCCTTTATGCCGGCGGAGACTTCACGACGGTGAATGCTGATACGACCGCCGATACCCGGAATCACCTCGCGGCATTCAGACTTGATGACGGCAGCCTGACCTCCTTCGATCCTGACGTGAACAACTCGGTCCTTGCGATGGTCGCCAGCGGGTCAACGCTCTATGCGGGCGGTACGTTCACGACGGTCAACGGGGGGACGCTTTCCCGGTTCCGATTGGCATCGTTCTCAACGATCGGCAGCGGTTCCGCCACGATATTCGATCCCAACGTTGCGGACGGACAAGTGCGGGCGCTCGCGATCAACGGCTCGACGCTCTACGCCGGGGGAACGTTCACATTCGTAGGGTGGGATGATCCAGAAAATGGACCGTTCCCGGTTCAGCGTCTCGCCGCGTTCCATGCCGACACCGGCATCGTCACCGATCTCAACGGAATCGATACAGGGCTTGTCTTTGGTGGAGCCGTCGGTGTCGGCGGATCCGTGGACGCTCTGGCGATCGGAAGCGGCCAGCTCATTGTCGGCGGTGAATTCACTGACGCAGTAGGTGAACATGGGCAGGATATCACGCGTAAGTATGGCGCTTCCTTCTCATTGGTTTCCGGATTGCCACGGAACTTCGATCCGGAATTCAGCGGGCCCGTATACGCCCTTTCCGTGGTCGGTGATAAGCTCCTTGCCGCAGGCGGATTCAAAGAGATCGGTACGACCGGGGGGAGTTACGGATTGTTCAGTGATCTCAATGAGACATACACCACGCCCCCATCCATCGCGGTCAACGGTTCCAACCCGGCGACCATCGCGTACGGCGACCAGTATATCGACGTCGCCGCCTCTGCTTCTGATGCGGTGGACGGGAACATCAGCCGCATCGTCCGAACGACGGATCCCGTCGATGTGTATACCCCCGGGACGTACACCGTCACGTATTCCGTCACCGATGGCGGGGGACTGACCGCGACCGCGGAGCGGACCGTCATCGTCCAGCCGGCAATTACCGCTGAGCAACATTTTCCGAACACAGCGAACATCCTCCGAAGCGCAACCGACGGTAATGTCAGAGATATCGTCCACGGCACCAATTCTACCTACTATGCGGCGGGGAATTTCACGAAAGTCGGCGGCATCGGGAACTCCTTCACGACCACGAGTGAAATCGCGCAGGGGAACAAACCGAAATGGCCTAAATTCAACGGCGGTGGCCCGTATAGTGTCATCCCAGACGGTTCCGGCGGCTGGTATGCGGGCGGCGTGTTCACGTATGTCGGTGAAGTACCGCGGTCGAATCTCGTGCATTTTCTAGCTGACGGAACCGTCGACCCGGTTTTCAATCCGGTCGTTGACGGAGCGATTTATGATATCGTCGCAAGCGGCTCGCGGCTCTACATCGCCGGCGATTTCAATCACATCAACGGCATCGACAAGAGCAAAGTCGCAGTGCTCGATGCGACCACGGGAGCGTTCGTGCCGGTGAATTTCGGTGTGTTCAGCGGCGCCACATATCACACGCATCCTGTCCATTCCGTTGTGAATGCGATATTGCTCCATGGAAATACGCTCTATGTGGGCGGCGATTTCACGTCGGTAAACTCAACACCCCGTTCCTACCTCGCGGCGTTCGACACGACGACCGGTACTCTCCTGCCGTTCGATCCGGAGCCGAACGGCCAAATCTCCAGCATGACGGCCGATAGTAGCAGATTATACGTCGGTGGAAATTTCACGGTGCTGACGAATCCCTTTACGGTTCTAAACTATATCGCTGCATTTACGTTTGCTGACGGTCTTGCCGATCCCACATTCGATCCTGCTCCCAATGACGCCGTGTATAAATTGACGGTCGTGGGCGACACATTGTATGCCGGCGGTGTGTTCACCGAGGTCAATGAAGACACTACGCCGGTCAGTAGGAACCTCCTCGCCGCATTCGATACGACGGCCGGCGATGTCACGGCGTTCGATGCCGGTCTTTCTGGTGATGCGATCGCTGAATTTATCGCGCCGAGCGAGGTGCTGGCACTCGACCATTCCGGGGGCGATCTCTACGTTGGTGGCTCGTTCACGGACACGAATGGGCATGCGGTCTCTGAATATGCTGTCGTGAATGCCACGACCGGCGCATATGTCCCGTCCACAACTGCGAGATTCTCATTCGGGCCCGTCGAATGTATTAGCGTCTCAGATGACGATGTGGCCATCGCGGGATTCGGCACGATCAATAGCGCAGATGCCCGCGGAGTCGCCACATTCAACACGGATACCGACGAATTCTTGCCGTTCTCGATCGGTGTCTCAAACAGCGACCCTTGGCCTATCGTGAACGGGCTCGCTTATGCGAGCGCCTCAAACACGCTCTACCTGGGAGGTATGTTCGATCATCTGTACGACGGGACTACATCGTATACCCGCTCACGACTGGCTGCTATCAATCTCACGATGAATACGGTCGCCCCGTTCGCGCCGGTCCTGGACGGCGATGTGGACGACGTCGTGATCGGTAACGGGACCCTCTACATCGCGGGCGCCTTCACGACCGTCAACGGCCAGCCGCGGAACGGCATCGCCGCATTCAACCTCTCGACCGGCCTACTGACGGATTTTGACCCGAATCTCAACAGCGGAGCACAGGTCCAGAGGATCCTTCTTGATGGTACGACACTCTATGCCGGGGGTGTTTTCAGTACTGTGAACGGAGGTACGCCACGAGACGGTCTGGCGGCATTCGACACGGTGACCGGCACGGCGACAGGATTCACTCTTTCTTCTCCGCTCTCACTCGGAGGAGCTTCGGTCTCCGATCTATTCCTCCATGACGGGAAGCTGTACGTTGCAGCAACATTTACCCTTGATGAAGGCGGCGGAATATTCGCTCACCCCGATCTGCTCGCCCTTGATGCTGTCACTGGTACCTATGATACGAATTTCCAGCCTCTGATGCTTCAGACAGTCAATTCAATTTCTGTTACGGGTGACCATCTGTATGTTGCGGGGGATTTCACAACTGCGGGTGGTCCGGTGAACCAATCGAGGAATTATGTCGCGAGTCTGAATGCGACCACGGGAGCGGTCGGACCGTTCAATCCGCCGGGAGACACACCATATTACAAAGTCCTGATCGATGGGAATGTATTGATACTGGCGAATTGATAATTCCATGATGAAACGTCCGTTGTTTTGGTTGGTGCTCATCGCATCGTTCTGTATCGTGCTTGTGTGCCACGCAGACTCAGGCGTGAATGTGTTCATGGCCATCACGCCGACACCGAGTCCGACCGTCGCACCGACGCCGAGCCCGACCCCAGCCCCGGCACCCGGAGGCGTGGTCCTTCCCGGTTTTCTCGGTGGGGCAACGCCTTCTCCATCGCCTGCGTCCTCGGCGATTCCCACCGGGTTGCCGGTTCCGAGTCCGACGGGCCCGGGCAATCCGTTGCCGACCTCTCCCGGGACCGCAACTCAAACGGGGATCCCCGGTTCTTCACCGGGTCCTGAATCGTCGCCGGAAAGTTCTGAACCTGCGTCAGAAATCCCCGAGATCGCTACCGGCATCGTTTCCGGAGTGTCCAGCGTAGCATCTGTCGCGCGGTCACTCGCTGTGGCGGTTTCGGCCATCGCACTCATCGCCATCGCCGGTGCGGCGGTCACGTTGTCCCAGGCGGGCATCAGTCTGGCGAACATCTTCGGATTCGCGACGCAGTCGTCGTGGGAGGTCGTCGGTATCAAGAAGAAGGCGAAAATTTGGGGCACCATCTATGATTCGCGCACGAAACGCGGCATTCCGTATGCGAAAGTCGAACTCCTCGATCCCACCAATCGCGTGCTGGAAGTGCGATATGCCGACCACGACGGCCGGTACGGTTTCCTCGCGAGCCCGAAGGGATTGAGCAACGCGACGCTCGTCGTCCGCATCCGTCCGACGGTGCACGCCTACACATTTCCCGCATCTGGCCTGACATCCGGCATCACTGACTACATCGTCTACGACCATATCTATACGGGGGGAGATGTGACCGTGACGAAGGACCAGATCGTCAATGCGAACGTTCCGATGGACCCTGTCGCGGGCAGCCAGAAGCACACCGAGTATCCGTCGTTCATTTCCACGGGCCGCTTCATCTCCGGCGGACTCAATGCGATGTTCTGGATCGGTATCGTCGCCGCACCCGTCGCTTACTGGATGCAACCGACCCTCACGAATCTCGTGATTCTCGTGGTGTTCGTGCTTCTGAACGCGTTCCGCATGCTGACCTCGCTCTACCGTCCGTTCGGCGTCGTACGCGACGCAAGGACCGGCAAACCGCTGCCGTATGCGCTCATCGAACTCGATGAGATGTCGGGGAAGCGTGTCACGTTCTCGGTCTCCGACGAGTTCGGCCGGTACTTCCTCATCGTTGCCGCAGGTACCTATATGTTGCAACTGCATACGCCGGCGAACGTCCAGCCGCAACGAACGAAGTCTGAACTCGTGACGACCCGCAGGGGTTGGATCAGCCGGAAGGTCGCCCTCTGACGCTCTCTGTGGAGAAGTTGTGGATGCATTTGCCTGAGGGTCTGTTAGAGTCGCGGCATAACACTTCATCATGCGCAACAAGCTCATCATTGCGGCGGTGGTCATCGTGGTCGTCGGTATCAGCGCGGCGTTCGTCTGGTCGCATCAAGGCGCTGACAGTCTCGCGAAGCTGGCGAGCCAGCCGGGCGCCAAAGTCAGCGGCGACCAGGTCGACCAGCTGGTCGCGCGTATCAGCCAGTTCATGAACGTACCGTCCGGCGAGACGCCGTCCGTCGTCGTGCTGCAGAATACCGCTGATCTGGCGAAGCAGCAGTCGTTCTACAAAGATGCGCAGGACGGCGACATTCTCCTGCTGTTCTCCAACCGTGCCATCATCTATGACGCGCTCACCAACAAGCTGGTGAACGTCGGTCCTATCGTCCAGAACAGTGCGACGCCGTTGCCCGATGGTACGGCATCAGCGAGCGCATCGGTGACGCCGTCGCCATCAGCGACTCCGGGCGTTCCCGAGAAAGTGAAAGTGGACGTGCGTAACGGCACGACCAAAGCCGGCCTGGCCGGTGCGACCGCGAGCACGCTGAAGAAGAACACCTGGATCACCATCGGCAGCGTATCTGATGCGAAAGCGACCTACACAAGCACGCTGATCATCGATCTTTCGGGTGGCACGAAACCCAATGCCGTCGCGGCGCTGGCGGCACAGCTCAATGGAACGGTCCAGACGACGATTCCCAAGGGAGAAGCATCATCCACAGCCGATATACTGGTCATCGTTGGGCAGTAGTGGTACCATAACCGTAGTTCTGGTGAAGCAAAAATCGGCTTGAAAACAGGCCGATTTTTGCTTACTATGACTCTGATGTCGAGCTACGAACCGACGCAGATCGAACCGAAATGGCAGCGGCGTTGGGCCGCTGAAAAACTCTACCGCACACCTGACGCTCGGCGCGGACACGGGAACAAGATGATACTCGTGGAATTCCCGTATCCATCAGGGGATCTCCATACCGGACACTGGTACGCGTTCGCGCTTCCCGACATGTATGCGCGGTACAACCGCATGCGCGGATACAACGTGATGTATCCGATCGGATTCGATGCGTTCGGTCTGCCCGCGGAGAACGCCGCCATCCAGCGCAACCTGCATCCGGAGGAGTGGACGCGCGGCAACATCGCCAAGATGACCGAACAACTGCACAGCATGGGTGCGATGTTCGACTGGTCTCGTGAGGTGCGTACCATCGATCCCGACTACTATCGGTGGACGCAGTGGATGTTCAACCGCATGTACCAGAAGGGTCTTGCGTACCGCGCGTCCACGTCGGTGAACTGGTGCCCCAAAGACCGAACCGTACTGGCCAATGAGCAGGTCGTCGACGGCTGTTGCGAGCGCTGCGGCACGCAGGTCACGCAAAAAAAACTCGAACAGTGGATGATGCGCATCACGGAGTACGCCGACCGGCTCGTGGACGGCTCCGAGGGCCTGGATTGGCCACGGACAACGCGTCTGGCGCAGCAGAACTGGATAGGTCGCTCACGGGGAGCCCGTATTATATGGAAGCTCACCATCCCTGGACAGACGGAGGGGAAGATCGTCGAGACGTTCACGACGCGGCCCGATACCATCTTCGGCGTGACGTTCCTGGTCATCTCACCGGAGAAAGCGAAGGAATGGATGGATGCGGGTTGGAAGGCGTCCGACGGCGTCAAAGAATACGTCACCCGATCGCTCCGCAAGCGTGAACTTGAACGTCTGGAAGGGACGAAAGAGAAAACCGGCGTCGATGCCGGTGTCGATGCCGTCAATCCGCTGTCCGGTGAATCGATTCCCGTATGGATCGCCGATTACGTGCTCGGTTCCTACGGCACCGGTGCCATCATGGCGGTCCCTGCGCACGATGAGCGCGACCGCGAATTCGCTACGCAGTTCGGTCTGCCTATCAGCGATGCCGCGCTTCGTGATGCGGATATGATCGTCGCTGAACTGAAGAAGCTCAATGCGGGCCGTCCTGAAACGACCTACAAACTGCGCGACTGGGTCATCTCGCGCCAGCGCTACTGGGGCGTGCCGATCCCCATGGTGCACTGCAAGGTCTGCGGTTACGTGCCGGTACCGGACGAGGATCTGCCCGTAAAACTCCCGCCTTTGGAAGATTTCAAACCGACCGACGATGGTCGCTCACCGTTGGCACGGGCCACCGAATGGCTGAGCACCGCATGCCCGCAGTGCGGCGACCCGGCCCAGCGCGAGACCGACACCATGGACACGTTCGTGGATTCCAGCTGGTATTTCATGCGCTACGCAGATCCGAAGAATTCAAAGAAGTTCGCGTCGCCTGCGAAGCTCAAGCGCTGGATGCCCGTGCCGATGTACGTGGGCGGCGCGGAGCACAACACGATGCATCTCCTGTATTCGCGTTTCTTCACCAAGGTGCTCCACGACCTCGGGCACGTGACGTTCGACGAACCGTTCTTGGCCCGGCGCAACCACGGCATCATCATGGGCCCCGACGGACAGAAGATGTCCAAGAGCCGCGGCAACGTCGTCGATCCCGACGTGGAAGTGAAGAAATACGGCGCTGATACCGTCCGCATGTACCTGGCGTTCATGGGACCGTACGCGCAGGGCGGCCCGTGGGACCCCAAAGGCATCACCGGCGTGCGGCGGTTCCTCGTCCGCGTCTGGGACCTGTTCCAGAAACCGGCCGCGAAGCGCGCCGATGCCGTCGTCGAGCGCGAATTGCACGCGGCGACCAAGTCCATCGGGGCGGATCTGGAGACGTTGTCGTTGAACACGACCGTGAGCACGCTCATGAAGCTTCTCAATGTCGTCGAGGACCGCACCAGCACCATGACCACGGCGCAGCGCGCGCGGTTCGCGTGTCTGTTAGCACCGCTGGCGCCGCACCTCGCTGAAGAACTGTGGCGCGAGATATTGAAGAAGAAGTCATCGGTGCACACGCAGTCCTGGCCGAAGTTCGACGCCGCGCTCCTCACGAGCGCGACCGCGCGCATCCCTGTGCAGGTCGACGGACGGGTGCGGGCCGTGCTCGAATTCGCGTCAGACGCCACCGAAGCAGACGTCGTCGCCGCCGCGAAGGCAGATGCGAACGTCGCGAGATTTTTGGAGGGGCGCGAGCCGAGCAACGTCGTCTACCTGCCCGGAAAACTGCTGAATCTTGTCATTTCCTGACACTGTGGCAAAGTGAACTCCGTAACCCAATAACCACCAACCGCATGGCAGACGATCTTGACCGACAGTTCGTGGAGTTCGTAGTAAAAAGCATCGTGAATACGCCCGACCCGGTGAACGTCACCCGGACGGTAGACGAGCTCGGCGTGCTCCTAACCATCAAGGGTGTGGACCCAAAAGACATGCCGTTGCTCATCGGACGCTCCGGCTCCACCGCCAAAGCCATCCGCACGCTTGCCCGTATCGTCGGCATGCGCAATAACTCACGCGTCAACGTCCGCATCGAGGAGCCGGAAGGCGGGCGCATGTCGTCCGGACTCCTGGGCACGAAAGAGGGGAGCTCCCGCGACGTCGAGGACATCCTCGGAGACTTGCAGTAATAATATTTTTCTTGTATAATATCGAACGTGAAGTTCGATATTATCACCATCTTTCCCGATATCTTCAGCGGGTTCATCGGGGAATCTCTGATTTCCAAGGCGCAAAAGAAGCGCCTTATTTCCATCAAGACCCACTACCTGCGCACGTGGACGACCGACCGGCATCAGACCGTGGACGGCAAACCGTACGGC
>DATKOD010000016.1:0-42532 GCA_035524755.1 Minisyncoccota bacterium | reverse complement strand
GGCGGCATGTCCCCCCGCATCCAGTAGCGTTTTCCAATTGATTACCTCTGCCCGGATGAACAGCCGCTCGAAGTCGGTGTGGATGGCGCGCGATGCCTTCGGGATGAGGTCGCCGCGATGGCAGGTCCATGCGCGCGTCTCGTCGGGCCCGGTGGTGAGAAACGACACCAACCCCAGCGTGTGATACGCCTCGCGGATGAGCCGGTCCAGGCCGGACTCGGGCAACCCGAGCTCGGCGAGGAATTTCACTTTCTCGTCATGCGACATCTCCGACAGTTCCAGCTCCAGCTTGTTGCACATCGCCACGTACTCGGAGCCGCCCATCGCGCCCAAGAGCTCGGGTGACGGCGTCCAGCCTTCTGCCAGCTGGGTGTCGGACAGGTTGATGACGTAGATGAACTTCTTGTCGGTCAGGAGGTTGAGCTCGTGCGCCATCGCGCGTTCCTCTTCATTGAGGTTCAGCTGGCTGATGAGCCGGCCTTCCTGCAACGCGGTGGCGATGCGTTCCAGGTGCGGCACCTGGGCGCGGGCGACCTTGTCCGTCATCGCCTTGTGGGTGGTGGTGGCCAGGCGCTTCGTGACGGTGTCAAGGTCGGCGATGATGAGCTCGGCGTTGATGATGCCGATGTCGCGGACGGGATCGATGGTGTCGTGGACGTGCAGGATGTCGCCGGAATCGAACGCACGGACCACCTGGGCGATGGCATCCACCTCGCGGATGTTGGCGAGGAACTTGTTGCCCAGCCCTTCGCCCTGGCTGGCGCCTTTGACCAGCCCGGCGATGTCGATGAACTCGATGGTCGCGTACAACTTCTTCGCCGAGTGCGAAAGGGCGGAAAGCAGGTCGACCCGCTCGTCGGGGACCTCCACCACGCCCACGTTGGGCTCGATGGTCGTGAACGGGTAGTTCTGGATGTCCACCTGTTTGTTGGTGACCGCTTTGAACAGCGTCGATTTGCCGACGTTCGGGAGTCCCACGATGCCGATGGAGAGTGCCATGCGGACCTAGTATAATGATTCCATGGAGTTAGTACATCCCGCCATCTTCCGGGCCTACGACATCCGCGGGGTGTACGGAACGGATTTCGATGCGGCATTCGCACAGCGCCTGGGTCGTCATCTGGCCGCGCATTTGAGCGCCACCGTACTGGTGGTCGGCCGTGACGGCAGACCGTCCGGTCCGGAGCTCGCCCACGCGGTCGCCGACGGATTCCTGCATGCCGGTACACGGGTCATCGACGTCGGCGAGGTGTCCAGTCCGCAGTTCTACTGGGCGGTGCGTACGCTCGGGGCACAAGGAGGCATCATGGTCACCGCATCGCACAATCCCGCAGACCAGAACGGCTTCAAGGCAGTCGCGATGCATGGCGGGCTCGTAGATGTGATCGGTGGGCATGAACTGCGGCAAATCTATGATTCGCACGGCGGGGCGCACCGCCCGGGCGGGAAACTCGAGGCGCACGACGTGGTCCCGGGATACGCCGCTGCGGTTTCGTACGCGGCCTCATGGCAGGGTGGAGTGGAAATCCCTTGTGCCATCCAGGCGCCCCGGGCGATCACGCGGGTCCTTGAGCGTTTAGGACCTGTTGCGCCCGACCAGAACCTGGCGGCACGATTCGATGCCGATGGCGACCGTATCATGTTCTTCGACCACGGCGAGTCGGTACCGCCCGACCTCCTTTTGGTGATGCTCGTGCAACGTTTGCAGTTTTCGTCGGTCGTCGCGGATATCCGCTGTTCCCGCATCATGGCTGAATGGTGCGGCAGCCATGGCGTGCCGCTGATCCGCTCCCGTGTCGGGCGGCTGTATATGACGCAGGCGATGCACCGGTCCGGAGCCGCCGTGGGCGGGGAGTTGTCCGGGCATTTCTACTGGAAATCGTTCGGTGGCATGGAGAGTCCGGAGTTGACGCTGTTGACCGTCATGGGCGTCATCCGCGAGTCACGGATATCCCTGAATGAACTCATCGCGCCGTACCGGAAGTATTTCCGGAGCGATGAACTTTCCGTTCCCATCCATGACCATAAACAAGCCGCTCAAGTCATCGGATTGTTGGAACAACGGTACCGCGGCTGTCCGATGGACCGAACCGACGGCCTGTCGGTTGATTGCGATGATTTCTGGTTCAATGTTCGGCCGTCGAACACCGAAGCCGTCCTGCGGCTCGTGGTGGAATCAAAAAGAAAAGACCTCCTGGAACGGCGTATCCAGGAGGTCCGAGGGCTTCTGCACTAAGCGGGGGACTCGACGGTGGCGGGTGACTGCCGGATGATGACCTCCTTCACCACAATGCCGACGACGAGCGTGACGTCCTTCGTCTCGAGCTCCACGTCCGTGTTGGCGTGCGTCCGCTCGAACGTCTGCACGGCCCGCAACAGGTCAGGCGACATCTCCGAGGGGTGGAGACGGATCCGTCTCATCATGACGACTCCTTTCCGCGCTCTCAGCGCAAGCCCATCTTGGAGTGCACCTCGTCCAACGTCTCTGCGGCCAGTATTCTAGCCTTTTCTTCTGAAGCTGTCAAGATTCTCAGGACTTCGGCCGGGTCGGCGGCTAATTTCGCCCGCCGGGCCTGGAACGGCTCAAGCGCACCGACGACGATCTCGGCGACGGCAGCTTTGAACTCACTGTACGATACTCCATCGAACTCCTCCTCCAGGTCACCGACGCTTTTGCCGCCCAGAACGCTCGCGATGGTCAGCAAGTTCGAGATGCCGGGCTTGGCGACCTCGTCGAATTTGATCTCATGACCCGAATCGGTGGTCGCGCGCTTGATCTTCTCACGGATGACGTCCGGAGCATCCGACAGCGCGATACCGTCATCGCCGGTCTTCGACATCTTCTTGAGGGGGTCCGTGAGCGACATGATGCGCGCTCCCTCGGTCATCGAACGTTTGACCGCCGGGAACGTGCCGCCGAACAGGTGGTTGAACTTCGCGCCGATCTCGTTGGCCAGGTCCAAATGTGCCAGTTGGTCTTCGCCCACGGGTATCAGGTCCGACTTGTAGACCAGGATGTCGGCGGCCATCAGGACGGGATACGCCAACAGCGCCAGGTTGTTCTGGTAGCTGCGCGCGCGGTCGCCGCCGATGTCCTCCACCTGCTTGACCTTCTCGCGCCAGTTGGGCAGACGCTCGAGCCATCCGACGGGCGTGATTGACGACAGGAGCCACATCAGTTCGGAGTGCTGAGGGATGTGCGATTGGCGGATGAGCAGCGCTTTCGACGGGTCCACGCCGGCGGCCAAAAAGTCCAATGCCGTGTCCATAACCGCCGCGGGGAGCTCCGCCGGATCGTACGGGGTAGTGATGCCGTGCAGATCGACGACGGCGAAGATGCACTGCTCGGCGCTGTCCTGGAGCGCGACCCAATTCTTGATGGCGCCAAGATAGTTGCCCAGATGAAGCCTGCCGGAACTTCGGATACCCGAGAAAACCTTCGACATAGTAGGAAAATCGTACTATAATCCGCGGACCATGAAAAGAGAGCTGAAAACGCCCGACGACTACGAATCCGTCATCACCCATGAGCTGGAGTATTACGGGCCCATGGCGAAGGATCTGAACGTATCCACGGACGTCCTGGTGGAAGCGGGACGGCTGGGTGCGCGTGACGGCATCTATGCCCACCGGCGCAACAAAGGGTGCAAGTACCGCGAGTCCGAATGCGTGACCTGGAACATCCGTCATTTCATCGATTGCACCCTGGTGCGGGCGGCGCTGTTGGCGTCCAGCGAGGAGGAAATGGACAAGGCCGAGTCGGTCCTCATGCGTCTCATCGAGGATTGAACGCGGCTCCCTGCGTGGTATAACCAGAGTGCTCATGGGCGATTGGAGGTGAACCATGAAGCAATTGGCTCTTTTCGCTGTGCTGCTGTCTCTGGCTCTTCTGCCTGCCTGCGGAGGCAGCAATCCGGCCAGCTCGACGCCGACCGTCACCATCTCGGTGACTTCGCCGCCCGCCAATGCCAACTATGTCCTGGGCGTTGACCCGGTTCCCGTTGCCTGGACGTGCACGGGATGCGACGCGGCCGGTGAAACCGCCGTCGTCATCTACCTGGTGAGCACGGGCATCGTGAACAGCTACCAGCTCGGGACCGGGAACCCCAGCGGTTCGGGGACGGTCGTCATCAACGGCGTCTCGCCCGGGATCTACCATGTCGAAGTGGACTCCTACCCGAACGGGTATGGCGGAGGTATCAGCCCGAACTTCCAGCTCGTCGCGGCCCCGGCCGCCACCGCCCCGCAGAACTTCTCCGCTCGTTGGCGTTGACCACCTGCGCCCGACCTCCCGTCGGGCGCTTCTTTACAAATACAAATAAGCATGATATAATAGGGTTTGGAGGTGAGTCATGAAGTTCCGGCTTTTCGCGGTGTTCCTGGTGTTGTTCGGCCTGCTGGTGGCCGTGCCCGCGATGGCGTTCGTGCCCTGCGACACGGGGATGCCGCGCACCAGCGAGATCATCTCGCTGGGCAACGGCAACTACGAGTTCGCCGGTTCGATCATGGAATCGGCGTGGGCCGCGACCCTGAAGGATTTCCGCCGCCAGCATCCCGGGCTGGCCGTCTCCGGCATCAAGATCGGGAGCTCGAAGTACCTGGACGGGTGCTCCGTGAATGAACTGCGAAACATCACGTTCCATACGTCGACGGACACTTCAGTATCCGCGCAACCGGTCAGGCTCGTGTCAGCGGACATCAAGCCACCGGCCCGGCACGGGCATTCACAGGTCTACGCGCTCAAGCTCACGTTCGTTGACGGGAACGAAACAGACATTCCGTTCATCCTCGGTACCTGGTTCCGCTTCGTGGAGGACGCGGAGCTGGACGGCACGTACGCGAAGATCGAGAGGCTGGCTGCCGGGATGAAGTGCACGATCTATGTCCGTACGTTCAACACCAAGCAGGCCTGGGAGACAATCCTCAGTCGTTACGAGAAGCGATCCGAACAACTCGCGGTCGACGTGACACCCGTCGAACCAGTGGGTTTCTGAACGTCCAGCGCCCGACCTCCCGTCGGGCGCTTCTTTACAAATACAAATAAGCATGATATAATAGGGTTTGGAGGTGAGTCATGAAGTTCCGGCTTTTCGTGGCGTTCCTTGCGGTTGTCCTGTTCGCCGGACTGGTGAACGCAGCGCCGCTGCCCTCCTCCGCCCGTCGGGTGGAGAGCGCGATCATCGAGATGACGAAGGGCGGTGAGCCCGTCATCACCTACCTGACCAAGGACGTCGGCAGCCAGTGCTTCCTGAACCCCGACTGGGCGGTCACCGTGATCCTGCGATCCGACATCGACGGCGTCTACATCAATGACGGCTGCACTCACGAGGGTCCCATCCCGTGCTTCTGCGACATCTACGTGCGCACCGCCGACACGAAGTGGGCTTGGGAGAAAGCGCTTGAGCCCTATCGGCAGGAGCACAAGCAGCAGCTTCAGGTAGACCCGAGCCCGAACGCGCGCATCGAGTCCAGCGGCATCTCGTATTCCATCGGTATGCTCGGCAACAACGTGGCCGTCGCGGGCATGGCGGTGGACGTGAAGCGAGGCGACCTGCTCACGGTCGCAGTGGATGCCTCGGTGCCGATGGATGCCGAAAGCCCCTGCAGCGACCCGCTCAACAGGCCCTGCCAGCTCTCGACCGAGGTGTGGCAGGTGTTCCCGGACGGTGCCCGACAGTTGCTCCTCTGGCCGTTCGAAAGCGCTGACCAGTCGGTGAAGGTCTGGCTCGAGCCCGGTCATTCGACCCACGTGTCGCTGCATGGCTACTTCCCCGGCAGCGTGCGTGATGCCCTCCCGCACGGGAAAGCCGTTCTGGTGGGCAAGTGGTTCCTCTGGAAGTACGCATGGTCGCTGGCGGATTACCAGGTGCCGGTCGGCACCTTCGAGATCCCTCTCTACATCAAGTAACAGCGCAGCGCCCCCGATTCTCGGGGGCGCTTTTCTTTACATGTACCAACTAACATGTTATAATTGATAGTGGAGGTGAGTCATGAAGTTCCGCCTGTTCGTGGCCCTGACGGCGGTGTTGTCGGTCTGCTTCATCGTCTACAGCGTCATGGTCGACTGGGGACGTCCACAGCTGGTCTCCGCGGCAAGCAAGCAGCTGTACGGGTTCACCGAGTTCAGTGCCTCCATCGTCAAAGCAAGCTGGCCGAATCCGTTCGGCGTCCGGCGCGTGTACATACTCCATCGGTACGAACACGATGCCACTCCAGGTGATTACACCATCCGTGAAGACGTCCTGCGCCTGTCATGGCGCGGACAGCGCCTGGTGGGCGAGATGACCTGCTATGAGGGTACCGCCGACGTGGTCGGTCCGGCGGGCTACGGTTGCCGGTTGGAGGCGGATTTCCCCGGTGCGAATGCTAACCGGTCGCTCATGATTTACCGGGAGCGGGCGCGTGCTGAATTCAAAGCCCGGCAGCTCACGGGTGACGGGAACTTCCTCCCGCGCATTCGGTAAGTACCGCAGCGCCCCCGATTCTCGGGGGCGCTTTTCTTTACACTTCGATGATGACGGGGAGGATCATCGGTCGGCGTTCGGTCTTCTGGAAGAGGAACTGCCCGACCTGATCGCGTATCTCGTCCTTCAGGTACGCGAGGTTCAGCGGGCGCTGCTTCTCGCCCTCCATGATGGACCGCACGCGCTTTCTGACCTGCATGAGCAGGTCTTTCTGTTCTTTGATGTAGACGAAGCCGCGGCTGATGATGTCGGGGCTGGTGCGCATGCGGCCGGATTTCGGGTCCACCACCATGATGATGGTGAACATGCCGTCCTCGGCCAACGCCTGCCGGTCGCGCAGGACCACGTTTCCGATGTCGCCGACGCCCAGGCCGTCGACCATCACGTAGTTTGCGGGGACCGTCTTCTTGTCGAACCACCACTGGTCCGGCGTGAAGTTGATGATCTGTCCGTTGTCGGCGATGACGATGTTCTCTTCGGGGATGCCGACGACCTTGCCCAGCTCGCCGTTGGATACCATCATCGAGTAATGGCCGTGGTGGGGGATGAGGAACTTCGGCCGCGTGAGCAGCATCATTTCCTTCAAATCCTCCTGCTGCGCGTGACCGCCCGCGTGGATGTCCATCATCTGGTAGTGGTACACCTTCACGCCCGCGCGGTAGAGCATGTCCTTGAGGTACTGCACGGAGCGCTCGTTGCCCGGAATGACCGAGCTGGAGAAAATGACCGTATCCTTCTTCTGGATCTGGATGTGCCGGTGTTCACGGTTGACGATGCGCATCAGCGAAGCGCCCTCCTGCCCCATGGCGCCAGTGGCGATGACGCACACGCGCTCGCGCGGGAACTGCGCGATCTGTTCCATCGCGATCTGCGTGCCCTTCTGGATCTTCAGGTAGCCCATCTCCTTGGCGATTTCGACGTTGGTCTTCAGTGAATAACCGTCGAAGATGACCTTGCGGCCGTGTTTTTCGCACAGCTGCACGATCTGCTGCATGCGGTTGATCATGGAACTGAAGGTGCCGAAGATGAGCATGCCGGTGGCATCCTTGAAGATCATGTCCATGTTCTCGTAGATGGTCGCCTCCGAAATGGAGTGGCCCGGCCGTTCGGCCGACGTGGAATCGATCATCAGCGCCAGCACGCCGCGATCGCCGTACTCGCGGATCTTCATCAGGTCCATCGGCCGGTCGTTGACCGGACTCGGGTCGAACTTGAAATCCGCGGTGTGGATGAGGTTGCCGGCCGGGGACGAGACGAACAGCGCCAGGTCGTCAGGGATGTTGTGGTTCACGTGGAAGAACTCCACGGTGAAATAGTCGCCGAGCTTGATCTTCTCGCCGTCCTTGACCACGTGGATGGGGAGCTTCGGCAGGTGGGGGAACTCCGCGTGCCGCTTGAGCACCATGTTCTTGGTCAGCTCGGCGGTGTAGATGTCGGGGTTGCCCAGTTTGGTCTGGACGTAGGGCACGGCGCCGACGTGGTCCATGTGGCCGTGCGTCAGGATGAGCGCCCGGATGTTGTCGCGCTTGGACTCCAGGTACTGCGTGTTCGGAATGATGAAATCGATGCCCGGCATGTCGACGTCCGGGAACAGGATCCCCGCATCGATGATGATGATGTCATCCTTGTATTCCAGGCAGTAGCAGTTCTTGCCGATCTCGCCGAGTCCGCCCAGGGCGAACACCTTGAGCGAATCGGCGGATTCCATCCCGACGGGCGCGCCGAGCTTGCCTGCGTGGAGTTCCGTGGGTTGGAGTTTCCGCTGGCTGGAGAGTTTCTTCCTGGGCATGCCCATGCGCCGGTCACGGCGTTTGCCGCCACCGGTACGTCCGCCTCCGTTTCCACCGCCACCGTGTGTCTGTGGTTGTTGCTGCTTGGTGCGCTGATGCTGCGGCCGTGACGGGCCCGCGTGGTACGCGCGCTGTTGTAACGGCGGCTTGGGTGCGGCCGTGAGGGTTGCTACCTTCTCTTCATTGTCTGCCATGCGGTCTTCTGATGAATAATAATACGAGAGAGGAACGATGAACGTTCCGACTTTGTGGGCGAAAGAGGACTTGAACCTCCACGGGATTGCTCCCACTACGACCTGAACGTAGCGCGTCTGCCAGTTCCGCCATTCGCCCCTATGTGTTGTGCGCCTTCAGTTTCTTGAACTCATCCAACAGCACGGTCGCCGTGGGATCGACATCGAGCCCTATTGCCGCGTAGTATGCAGTCCAGAGTGCAAGCGCGTAGTCGGTGAACACTTTCTCCAGGAGCGTGTTCCCGCTCAATCCGACAGTGCGTACAGTATACCCCTTCGTCGGCAATAATGCAAGAAGAGCTTCGAAATTATGCATGTACCGGGGCGGCTCCGCAGAATCGCGCAGGAGCACGAACGCGACACGCTCGGCGTACGGGCCCTCCCAACCGACGATCTCGTTATGGGCGCCGGACGGGAACCAGTTGACCATCACTTGTCGCTTGGCCGTCTCGGAGTATGCCATCTTCCAGAGACCGGTGAGTTTGCGCCACGGGTAGGATGTGTAGATGACCGGCATTCGGTCGCCGATAGCCTCGGCAAGCGCCTTTCCGTCGGCTTCGGAGGCCGATGCATCCCATGACTCCGGCAACTGCCGTTCCAGACCGAGTGCGGCGAACATCGCACCGGTCATCAATCCCACGTTCGTACGGGGGACATCGTTGACGTGCGGCAGCATGATGATCGGGGTGTCGTCGGTGTGTGCCAGGTCCGCGAGCGCTCCGCCCGAGGTGATGACGAGCGTATCCGCGCCGACGGCACGGGCCGCATGGTATGAAGAGATGGTCTCCTCGGTATCGCCGGACCACGACGTGCAGATGACCAGATCGGCGCTACTGGTGCCGCGGGGGAGGTCATAGTCCCAGTGGACGACGACGTCATCACGGACCATCGATAGGATTTCCCCGGCTGCCGCTGAGCCACCCATGCCGGTCGAGATGACGGACCGGAACGGCTTCGTCGCGCGCGCAGCAGTTCCCAGTTTCGCACCGGTCCTCAGCTGCTCGGGCAGCGCACGGATAAGATCCTTCATTTGAACTGCCGCTTGGTGTTCAGGTACCACTGTACCACGTCTGCGAAACGGTCTGAAGGTGTAGCGATGAGCGTCGTGTTGAATCCGTGCACCTTCCGGCTCAGGCCGTACAGATAGTGCGGACTGTAGAGGAAGATGGCGGGGATGTCGTCGATGACGATGTTCTGGAATTCATTGTACTTTTCGGCGCGGTCGATGGGGTTCAGGGTCGTCCGGGCGTCCTCCAGAAGCTTATCGGCGGTCGGATTGGAATAGAGCGCGAAGTTGAGTCCCGAGCCCTCTCGCTGGCTGGAATCCCAGATGGTGAACGGGTCCGGGTCGGGCGTCATCACGACTCCGAACAGGAGCGACTGATACGTCCGTCCACTGATTGCCTGCTGTAGCGACGTGATGGGGAGCGATTGCACGGTGACCTCGGCACCCACCGCTTCCCACTGCGTCTTCAGCATCTGAGCGACCGAACCGAGTTCGCTCCAGTCCGATGTGGTGATGCTGATCTCCAGCCGGTTACCTTTACCGTGCATCAGGACACCGTCGGTATCGGGGGTCCACCCGTCGGCTTTCAGCACAGCCTTCGCCTGGTCGGGATCGTAGTCGTACGATTTGACGTTCGGATTGATATCCAGGATGCCGTCCAGCATGGGGGAATTGATGAGAAATCCATATCCCCCCAATGCGGTATTGATGATGGATACGCGGTCGGTGGCGAGGCTCAACGCGAGCCGGACGTTCTTGTCGGACAACGCCTTGGACTGCGTCTGGTTGAAGAACACCGCGAAGTAGCTGGGAGTCTTCAGCTGCTCAAGGTTGACGCGCCCCGGGAAGCGCAGGTTGCCGACGTTCACGCCCGAGATGTAACTGAGGTTATCGATGGCGTTCTTATTGAACGCGGCAATGAGGTCGTCCTCAGAGTTGTAGAATTTGAAATCGAGCTCATCGATGTGCGGACGTCCGCCGTAGAACGTCGGGTTCGCAGCGAGCTTGTAGGTGATGATGTTGCCGGCGCTGTCCTTGGTGAGCGACTTGAACTCGTACGGCCCGGAGCCTACCGGCTTGAGGTTGAGCTCCGATAAGAGGAAGTTGATGGGCTTCACGTCCTCCCATAGATGCTTGGGCATGATGCCCAGGGTCAGGTTGCCGGGGAACTGAGCGTAGACGTTGCGGAGCGTGAAGATGACGACATGGTCCGACACGGCCTTGACATCGATACCGGCGAAAGCCGCCCGTACGTTCAGGGGAGCACCATAGTCCTGGTTCTGAGCGGCCTGCACGGTGAAGATAACATCGTCAGCGGTCACCGGCACACCATCCTGCCAGCGTGCATCGTCGCGGATGGTGATGCTGTACGACAAGCCGTCGGACGTGATCTCCGGCATGCTCTTGGCGAGGTCGGGCTCCAGCTGACCTTTATCGTTGTATTTGTAGAGACCGGAATACACCAGGGACGCCAAATCCCGGTCGGCATCGTTGGTGGGGGCTAACAACGGATTGATGAGTCGGGGGATACCCACGATCCCCTCGGTCAGTGTGCCTCCGTCCGCGGGAACCGCTATCGTGAAATGGTAGTAGGCGGTAACGGGTATGGAAATGATGGCGAGCACGGCGACGATGACCAGGCTCAGCACGGCATAGCGCTCGCGGATTGAAAGGACTTTCGGCAACAGGCGCAGGCGTGACCGCCACGATAATGACCGCGTAATGGTATCCTTTATCGATTCACCGCCGTGCGGGTCGCCGGCTTTGATGCCAAAGAAATCCTCCAGTTGGTTGTCGTACTTCCGCATGCGGATGACGGACGCTTATGCGCCCAGTGCCAGTCGTGCCAGCGACACGCCCAGGAAGATGACTGCGAGCGCGATCGTGCCGTAGAACAGCCACTTCTCGACGCCACGTTTCGTGCTATATTCCAGCGCCGTCCCCACCAGACCGCCCGACAGCCCCTCTCCACGCTGCTGGAGCAGGATGGTGATGATCAACAGTACCGCCGAACCTACCTGGAGTGATGTGAATAGTTTATTGAGCATGGGTTCAGTGAAGCGGATGGTCTACTACGACGTACACGAGCGAGACGATGAACGTAGCCCACAGGAGCGTCCAGAGCCCTGAAATCATGATGACGCCCGACAAGTCAGCCACCAGCCACAGGATGACCCCGTTGATGACGACCGTGAACAGGCCGAGCGTCAGCAGGATCAAGGGGAGCGACAGGAGCTTCAGGATAGGACGTACGAACGTGTTCAGGATCGCCAGGAACACGCCGGCAATCAGGTAGCCCTTGAGGCCGCCGGTAACCACGAAGCCGGCCAGGAGCACGTCCGCTACCCACAACGCGACCGCACCTACCACGATTTTAAGCAGAAACCTACGTACCATCAGCGGTTCCTAGACTAGCATTTTGCGGTGCCGGTGTCGATAGTGACCGATGGCGAACCGGTGGGCCTCGGCGTCCACATGGATCAGGAGATCCCGTTCGCCGCGCGGTATGTCCCGCAGCAGACGCTCACCATAGATGCCATGCTCCTTGATCAGTGCTTTCGTGGCATGGTGGTGCAGGTCTTTCGTGAGGGCGACGATGCGGACGTCAGCGCCCATGACCATACGGGCGACGTTCAATTGCGCTTTCCCGCCGTCGATAACGACCAGATCCGGCGCCGGCCATTCCGTGTGGTTCATACGGCGCTCCAAAAGTTCCCGGAGCATGTCGGTGTCGCCGCCGCCGGTCCTGATGTTGAACAGCCGGTAGCCGGCCTTGTCCGGCGCACCATCGGTGAACACGACCATCGCACCGACGGCATGCCGACCCATGATGTTAGCGATGTCGTACCCTTCGACGCGCTTCGGGGATCCGGGGTGTCCGGTCAGCTGTTGGTTCCGGGCGTTTATCTGCGCATGGCGGAACACCCGTTTCAGGGCGTCGTGGCCCAGGGCGGTGACCAGACGGCTCCGTTTGCCGGTCAGGATGTCGCGGATGATGCTGATATGCCGCGCGTATTCGCGGATCTGTGCGCGGGTAGGCTCGGCCTTTAGGCAGCAGTACCCCGGACACAGCCCCATATGGGCATTCAGACACTTCACATGGTGTTGCTTCTTGCACGTGCAATACGGGAACGACCGTCGCAGCGCACGCAAGGTCGCCTTGAGCGGGATACCCTCGGTGAACGGTCCGACGAGCTCACCGTCGATCGGCTGGTGGGTGACGACGATGTGCGGGAATCGCTCATCGGTGAATCCGACGAAGAAATAGTCCTTGTCGTCTTTCCAATCCACGTTATACCGGGGCTTGTATCGTTTGATGAGCCGGGCTTCGAGGATGAGCGCCTCGATCTCGGTGCCGGTCTCCTTCCAATCCACGCTTGCAGCCGCCCCGACCATCACGCTCGTCTTGGGGGAATCGGAACGCGGATAGCTTGAAAGCCGGCTGCGCAAGTCGTTGGCCTTTCCTATGTAGATGGGGCGCTTTCGCTCGTCGCGCCAAAAATACACGCCGGACGCGTGTGGCGCTTCTTTGACCCGTTGTGCGGCTTCGCGGACATCCATGGTATGGACCGCTAATGTACCATGATTCTTGACAAAATTCAATAATGGATGTAGTGTTGCCCGCTGGAGGCTGCCATGGATCCGAAGCTTGTGGGGGAAATCCTTCGTCGGTTGCTCCGTCGGTATCAGGAGCGACTGCTCCCCGAGGACTATCACCGACGGGTACTCGACCAGGTCATCGAAGATCTTCCGGGGATCATCGCCAGTGTCACCGAATCGCCGCGCAAGGCCCGCACATAGTGCGGGTCGTTCCTTTTTCATATACACTGGCGCCGTGGAAACAACCGACGCCCCCATCATCGCGACATTGGCCTATGCGGCAGCATTCAACTGGCCGCTGACATTGGCCGAGATTTCGGAGCGGCTCATCGTCGGTTCGCGGGTCGGTGTCCGAAATGCGTCACCGGGCCTTTCCGATATCGCGGTGCGACTGGACGCGCTTGTCGCGGCGGGCGAGGTTCGCGCGTCGATGGGGATGTACGCTATCCGGGAAATCTCATCCGAGGCGTTCACGCGCCGCATCGAAGCGGAGAAAGTGACCGCACAGAAATGGCGGCGCATGCGCCGGGCCGCATGGTGGCTGCAGGCAGTCCCGTTCGTCCGCGCCATGTTGGTGTCCGGCTCGTTGGCGAACGGTTCGTCCTCGGTCGACAGCGACTGGGACGTGTTCGTGGTCGTCCGTGCCGGGCGACTGTACACCGCGCGCATCTTCCTCCTGCTGGTGGCATTGCTGATGGGCCGGTTACGCACCAAACGTGATGCAACCGCCCCGGACAAGTTCTGCTTCAGCCACTATGTGACGACCGATGGTCTGGCGCTCCGGCATCGTTCATTGTACGTGGCACAGGGAATCGCCGCGTTGATGCCGCTCATCGACCCGGACGGGTATCTAGCCCGTCTTCGCACCGCGAACGGGTGGATATCGGAATATGTGCGCGGGGATTCGGGAAACGAATTTTCGGGCCGCTCGATAGATTCATCGCGACCGCTCGTCGCACTGCGTCGTGCCATCGAGATCGTCCTGGATACACCGGTCGGTGAACGATTCGAGCGTGTCATGCGGACGTGGCAACAGCGGCGCATCGAACACGAGCCGGCCACGCATGCGCCGGGAGGCCGTGTCATCGCCGATGACCGGATTCTGGAATTCCATCCGCGCTCGTTCGAGGCTGTGGCGCTCGCCCGGTACAATTCCGCGCTGACCACGCGGGGCATGGGGAATTTCACGGAACGCGATTCGGGTTTGGGACATTGACGCATCGTGTGGGTGGGCTATAACGAACTCTATTACGTTCGCTCGTTCAGGTCGTTGACAACCGACAACCCATACTCAGAGGAGGGCGCCATGCGCCTGCTGCGTCGAAGCCTCATGATCGCGGTGCTCGCTGCGGGACTGGTGCCCTCGGCGGCGTTCGCCCAGTCGGCCGACATTCCTATCATGCCGTTGTCGGACGTGAAACCCGGCATGCACGGCGTCGGCTACAGCGTATTCAGCGGCACCGAGCCGGAAGCATTCGACTTCGTCGTCCGCGGCATCGTCCCCGACTACCAGATCAACAAAGTCGAGGTCTGGCCGTGGGTCATCACGGTGCAGCTGTCGGGCGGGCCCAAGCGTTCCGACGGCAGTATGCTGTTCGACAAGAACCTCATCTACGCCGGCATGTCCGGGAGTCCGATGTTCATCGACGGCAAGCTCATCGGCGGTCTGATGGCGTCCCAGGACTTCAACACCGCCGCGCAGGCGGCCGTCACGCCCATCGAGCTGCAGGCCGGTCTCATCGCGCTCGATCATCCGGGCGAGACCCATCCGCTGACCGTCCGCCCGGGCGAATACGTCGCGACGTGCTTCGTGTACGGCGACGCGGACTCGTGCGCACAGAGCACCGTCACCGCGCCGTACCACGAACACCTCCTGACGACATCACACTCGTTGGACGGCATGCCGTATGGACTCATCAAGTTGCCGGTGTTCATCCTGCCCGTCGCCGACCTGACCGAATCGCAGCAGGGCGCATCGAAACAGGGCGGCAAGGTGGGTCGTCCGGTCGGGACGGCAGTCGTCCATGGCATGTTCGGTATGGTGGTCCGCGAGGGACCGCTTCCCGAGACCGTGCCCGTCGAGTTCACAGCCGCGGGCATCTACGAACGGCCGCAGGTGCTCCACTACCACATGGCGTACCACAAGACCGCCACCGGAGCGCTCAACAACGTGTTGAACACCGCCCTCGCACGGCTGCCAATCGACCAAGCGTTCGCCGGTCTGGAGGTCACTATCAGACTGGCCCAGCCCGCGGGTACCATCCGGTACCGTGACAATGCGGTGGCTGCGCTCGGCGCGATGGAGTATCTCCTGGACAGCCTCATCGACCAGGAGCAGGAGTCCCTGCGCATCGACGGCATCGACATCGCATACCGGCGTCTGCCGTCGCGTGACCTCTGGTCGCCGCTGGCCGTTCAGATCCAGGGGGCGAAACCTGACGGCAAGGTCACCTTCCTGGCACGGCGTTCCCGCGACAACGCGGTCGAGCAGGCCACCAAGGTGCTCGATACCTCTGTGCTGAGGGCACATCGTCCCACTCCGACGTGGATGGACGGAACCAACGCGCAGGGGGAGATCCTCAAGGTCATGTCGGTCCGTGACGCCCTGCCGCTCCTGGCGAAGATCGAGGACCGGGACGCGCTCTACTACATCAGCATCGAGAAGGATGAGCAGCTCGATATCGACGCGAAAGCATCCGGTGATGTCCGGCGGAAGCCGAAGGTGGAGATCCTCTTGACCCTCGCGGGGGGTGAGAAGCGGTTCAATGCCACCGCGGAAGCGAAAGTCCGTACGTTGCAGAAATGAAGTCCATGCCGGTGTCACCGTTGACACCGGCTTTTCTTTTTCCTAGGATACCGACGCTGGCACTTCTATCATTAGAGTGCTAACACGTACAACCTAAGTATTTGCGCGTATGAAGATCAAACCGTTACGCGACCACGTCCTCATCGAGCCGATGAAGGAGGAGGTCAAGAAGGGCGGCATCATCCTGCCGGACACCGTCCACAAGGAGCGACCGGAGCAGGGCAAAGTCATTGCGGTCGGGGAAGGCCGCTGGGAGGGCGGGAAGCTGGTGAAGCCGGTCGTGAAGAAGGGCGACGTCGTCCTGTTCACCAAGTACGGCCCGAACCAGATCAAGGTGGAAGACCACGAGTATCTCATCGCCGAGGAGAAGGACATCCTCGCTATCATCGAATAACATGTCCAAGCTCATCCAATACAAAGACGAAGCGCGTGAGTCGCTCAAGCGTGGTGTCGACAAGCTGGCCAATGCGGTCAAGGTCACGCTGGGTCCCAAGGGCCGCAACGTGGTGCTGGACCGCGGCTTCGGGTCGCCGGTCATCACCAAGGACGGTGTGACCGTGGCGAAGGATATCGAACTGGAAGACAAGTTCGAAAACATCGGTGCTTCGCTGGTGCAGGAAGTCGCGTCCAAGACCAATGACATGGCCGGTGACGGGACCACGACCGCGACCATCCTTGCGCAAGCCATCGTGGCCGAGGGATTCTCAGCGGTGGCGTCAGGTGCCAACCCCGTGGTCCTGAAGCGCGGCATGGATAAAGCGACCGACTGGGTCATCGCACACCTGGAATCCAAGAAGAAGAAAGTGACCTCGGAGAACCTCAAAGAGGTCGCATCCATCGCGGCCAACGACGGCGAGATAGGCAAGCTCATCTCCGACGTGTTCCGCGAAGTCGGCAAGGATGGCGTCGTGACCGTGGAGGAATCACAGTCCGTCGACATGTCCAAGGAACTCGTGGAAGGCATGCAATTCGACCGCGGCTATCTCTCTGCGTACATGGTGACCAACGCCGAGCGCATGGAAGCCGTCTATGAGGATCCGTACATCCTCATCACGGACCGGAAGATCTCGAGCATCAACGACATCGTGCCGCTGCTCCAGAAACTCAACGCTGCCGGCAAACGCGACCTGGTCATCGTCGCCGACGACGTGGACGGCGACGCGCTGGCGACCCTTATCGTCAACAAGCTCAAGGGCAACTTCCACACGCTGGCGGTCAAAGCCCCGGGCTTCGGCGACCGCAAGAAGGATATGTTGGAGGACATCGCCGTCGTGACCGGCGGCACTGTCGTATCCGAAGAGAAGGGCATCAAGCTGGAGAACATCGAACTCGCGATGCTCGGCCGTGCGCACAAGGTGAAGGCCACCAAGGAGAACACGACCATCGTGGACGGCAAGGGAAAGAAGGCCGACATCGAGAAGCGCGTCAATCAGATCAAAGCACAGATAGAGAAGACGACCGGCACGTATGATAAGGAGAAGCTCACCGAGCGGCTGGCGAAGTTGACCGGCGGTGTTGCCGTCATCAAAGTCGGCGCGCAGACAGAGACCGAGATGAAAGAGAAGAAGTTCCGCATCGATGACGCGGTATCCGCGACTCGCGCGGCTCTGGAAGAAGGTATCGTGGCCGGCGGCGGCGTGGCATTGTTCAATGCGGCCCGTGCGCTTGCGTTGACGAAGATCAAGGGCGTGTCCGCGTTCGGAGATGAAGCCAAGGGCGTGAGCATCATCCGCTCCATCCTGGAGCGCCCGCTGCGTGCCATCGCCGAGAACGCAGGCAAGGACGCCAACGAAGTCGTCTCCAAGCTTTCTGAGTCAGAAGACGGCCAGGGCTATGACGCGTCGGCCGGCGAATATGGCGACATGGTCGCGGCCGGCATCATCGACCCGCTCAAGGTCGTGAAAACCGCGCTTATCAACGCCGTTTCCGTCGCATCGCTCATCCTGACCACCGAAGCCGTCGTGACCGACAAGCCGGAACCCAAGACCGCACCTGTCGGCGGCCCCGGCATGGGCGGCATGGGGGACTACTAGAGGCTTTATCCACTCTCCAAAACGACCCGGGGCAGGGTCGTTTTGGTATACTGACAACATGATAATACGGGCTCGTTTTGTCGTGGTGGGTGCCATCGCGGTACTGTCGTTGCTCGTACTCGATCTGCGGCCTGTTTTTGGTGATTCCGCGAACCTTGCAAATGGGCTGATAGCGTATTGGACGATGGACGAAGTGAGCGGAACGCGTGCCGACTCCGTCGGGGGCCATAATCTCACCGATACCGACAATGTCGATTCTACCGCGGGCGTAATCGGCAACGCGGCGGATTTCACCGATCCTACTGACCAAGCTCTAAGCACGGGGCCGGTTTTGGACGGAGAAAGCTCGTTCTCGGTCTCGCTCTGGTACAAGACGGACGGCACCGTCGCTCCTGGCGGGAGCAGCACGATGTGGGGGGAGGACGACCTAGGCGCTGGCTCATACATTTACCACGACGGAACCGATGTTTATTTTGGCCCTGGTGGATTCGACTCGCCCGACCCGAAAGACCTTAGCCTCACGGAGCCTCTCATCAAGAATGTCTGGACACATGTGGTCATGACGTGGGATGCGACCTCGGGCACATTAGACGTCTATTCGAACGGTTCATTACAAGACACGACAACCGATGAGACTGCTATCGGTGAATCGTACACCCCTGCTACATCGACCGGTATCGGCGGTTTCGGCGATTTTCCATCGATAGGTTTCCAAGGCCAGATTGATGAGGTTGGCGTCTGGAACCGGACACTGAACTCATCCGAAGTCAGCGATCTGTACAACGGCGGTTCCGGGATGTCCTATGCGGATATCATTGCTTCGGCCCCCGTTCCTACACCGACTCCCGCAGTCGGTGGCCACGGCCGTCACCCGGAGTTCGAGGCACCAATCGAGCAGGCTGAAATCACTGTGACTCCGACCCTCGCACCGACACCAACCCCGTCGAGCTCCTCAGGTCCAACACCGACGCCGACACTCACGCCGACTCCGTATCCATCCTCAACTCCGACTCCGGTTCCTGTTCCGTCGTACCATTTCACGAAGTATCTCTACCGCGGCATGCACAATGACGAAGTGCTCCATCTTCAATTCAAGCTCCAGCAACTCGGTTTCTTCCCCGCATTCCAGATTCCCACTGGCTATTTCGGCCCTATTACGGTCAACGCCGTCAAAGCCTTCCAGAAGGCCAGCGGCATCTCCCCGGTCGGCTACGTCGGTCCCGCCACCCGTGCGGCACTGAATCGGTAAACTCGAATATTGACAAGGAGCGTCTCATGAGCGCGACAGCCGTTCGCATGCTGAGACGGAAACCGGAGCCCGAACCGGCGGGCGAATGCGTGGTATGCCGCGGACAGCTTGTGCCGGACTGCCGGACGGAGCCGTTCACGAGCAGTGCGGTCATCGGCACTCCGATCCGCAGGCACCGAGACGGATGGTTCTGCGAGAACTGCGGTCTTCGGTATCATCATCTGCCTTCGCGGCCACCGGAACCGAAGAAGAACTGAAAGAGCACCCCCGACCTTGTGTCGGGGTTTTCCTTTCGGATATTGCCAAAATCCGATAAATGTTTTATGATATTTTCGAACGAGCAGTACCTTCCAAAGGAGACACATAATGAAACGAGTGTTGATGTTACTGGCGCTCATGTGCGCTGCCTGCGCGCCGGGGAGCCAGATGACGACCTCACCGAGTGCCGTATCGCCGTCGCCATGGCCTACGCCGTGGCCGGAGCACGAGCGCGCCAAAGTCTATGTGCTCATCCATCTGTGGTACCAGGCGACGCCGGATCGTTGCTCAACGGCCGGGCCTCCTGCGCCGGTGTGGGGTCCGTGGGTGTGGGGGGGGAAGACCGATGACCCGTGCCAGACGATTCCTGGCGCTCCGTGGCTCCGGGACATCAGCTCCGCCGCGTATCCGCTCATCGGGCCGTACGACAGTGGCGATGACGAGGTCTTGCGGTGGCAGATACACCAGGCGCAGGCCGCCGGCATCGACGGATTCTTCGCGAGCGTCTACTCCTGGGCTCCTAACCTGACCTTCGTGTACGACCGATTCTTCGGCAACGAAGCGAAGCACATCAAGGGGTTGCTACGGGTCGCGTACGAAGAGCACTTCCATGTCGGCCTGGAGGGCTGGGGACTCACGACGCCCCAGGACGTTGCGACGACGAGTGAATCGTGGAAGGCCGAGATCGCTCGCCACCTCGCCGCGATAGAATCGTCGCCCTGCCGGGATGCGTACATCACCATCGGCGGCAAGCCTGCATACTGGCTCATCTACCCGGATTGGATGACCGACAATGAGCGGATGACGTTCTTCGATGGCACAGCCGACAGTCCGCGCAACGTCACGTGGGTGATCCGTGGTGGTGACGTCAACAATACCATCTTACTGAACCAACGACTGATGAACGCACGGGCGCAATTCCCGAGCTGGAGCGCCATCCCCACATTCACCGGTTGGAATGTCATGCCGACATTCGCCAGTGATCTGGCGGCGGAGCGTGCCCATGCGGATCAGGGGATGATCCCGATCGCCCATGCCTACACCGGCTTCGAAGAACGGGTCGGGAAGCAGCCGACCCCGGGTTATGGCCGGTACGGACTACGCAACGGCACCACGTTCATCACGGATTTCCTCGAACGCGCGGTCACCGATGGTGCCCAGATCATCTTCATCGAATCATGGAACGAGTGGGGCGAGGGATCGATGATCGAGGCGGGGGTCAACATCTCGCAGTGGCGTGAAGAGGGACAGGAACGGAATCTCTATCAGGATGCGCAGGGCAAGGACGATCCCTACGAGTACCTGGACATCTTCAGGAAGTTCAACGGGATGCAGGAATGGGTACCGCCGCAACCGCCGCCATGCGCGATACTTGATCCGCTCATCCGTCTCCGGAACCAATCCGACCCGCAATCCGCAGTACCGTGTCAGTAAGAAAGAGCCCCGACCGGAAGGTCGGGGCTATCCTTACTTACAGACGACGTTGATGCCGAGCTTCGCACCATGGATCTTGATGAACGACCCGATGGCGGCGGTGTCGCCCTGACCGATCGAGGACGCTCCGGGAAGCTGCGGCGACGTGACGTCGCAGTACGAGTCCTTGATGTGGACCTCGAGCGTCAACTCCGGCTGTCTGCTGGCACGGAGCAGCTGCACCAGGACGATGGCGAGCAGCAGGATGACGATGACGGGCACGGACCACATACGTCCTCCTTTGGGAAAGTTCGCGACATATATACCAAAAAAATGCGAAAGTGTCAAAGACGCCTGTGGATGTACCTGAACCACCGGGGGCGTATCATCGGTGCATGACCCGATACATCTTCGTCTGCGGTGGAGTGATGTCGGGGATCGGAAAGGGGGTGACGGTCGCGTCCACGGGACGCATCCTGAAGGATTACGGATTCCGCGTATCTGCGGTGAAGATCGATCCGTATCTGAACGTCGATGCGGGCACGATGAACCCCACCGAGCACGGCGAAGTGTTCGTCACGCACGACGGGATGGAGTGCGACCAGGATATCGGCAACTACGAGCGCTTCTTGGACGTGAGCATCCCCCGCGTGAACTACATGACCGCCGGTTCGGTGTACCGGAGCGTCATCGAGAAAGAACGCGCGCTGGCCTACGGCGGCAAGTGCGTGGAAGTCATTCCGCACGTGACCGACGAGATACGGGAGCGCCTCATCGCCGCCGCTCAACGGAACCATGCCGATGTCCTGTTGGTGGAGATCGGCGGCACGGTGGGCGAGAGCCAGAACGCGGTCTTCTTGCACGCGGTCCGGCTGATGCGCCAGCAATTCCCCGGCCGGGTGCTGTGTATGCTGGTCAGTTATTTTCCCATTCCGGCGATGGTGGGAGAGATGAAGACCAAGCCGACGCAGAACGCCGTGCGGGACATGCAATCGGCCGGTGTCCAACCGGACATCATCATCGCCCGCTCATCGGTGCCGCTGGACGACGTGCGGAAACGGAAGGTTTCCGTGTTCTGCAATGTCGGCCCGCGGGACATCATCTCGGCGCCGGATATCCAAAGCATCTATGAGGTGCCGGTGAATTTCGAGAAAGATAAATTGGGCGCCCGCATCCTGGATAAGTTCCATATGCGTCCACGCAAAGCCGACAACGCCAAGTGGCGCGCCCTTGTGCGGCGCATCCGGAACGCCGCGGAGCCGGTCCGCATCGGCATCGTCGGCAAATATTTCGGTACGGGCGACTTCACTCTTTCTGATTCCTACTTGTCGGTCATCGAGGCCATTAAACATGCGGCGTGGGCATCCGGTCGGAAGCCAGACATCACGTGGCTCAACAGCGAATCATACGAGGCGAACCCACGGGCCGTCAGGGAGTTGGAGGGATATGGCGGCATCATCGTCCCCGGGGGATTCGGCGGTCGCGGCGTCATCGGCAAACTGCGCGCTATCCGGTACGTGCGGGAACATCACGTCCCGTATCTCGGTCTGTGCTACGGGATGCAGTTGGCGACCGTGGAATTCGCCCGCAACGTTGCCGGCATGCGCGGCGCGCACACGACGGAACTGGATCCGCATACCAAATATCCGGTGATATCGACGATGGCGGAGCAGGTCGTCCATATCCAGGAAAAGAACATGGGCGGTACCATGCGGCTTGGCGCGTATGAATGCCATCTGGCCGAACGCTCGCGGAGCCGTGCTCTGTACGATGTCGGTGTCATCCATGAACGGCATCGTCACCGGTATGAACTCAATAATGCGTACCGTCAGCGACTGGAAGACAAGGGGATGCTCATCGCGGGCGTGAATCCGCAGCGGAATCTGGTGGAGATCATCGAGCTCCCTGATCACCCGTTCTTCATCGGTACGCAGTTCCATCCGGAACTGCAATCACGCCCATTGGTACCGCACCCGCTCTTCTGCGGTCTCATCCGCGCGGCAATTGACAGAACAAGATAGGCGTGTTAATATCGCGACACTGACCTTTCACAAGGAGTGAGTATGCGAAGGTTCTGGGTCGTCCTGTCGCTGGCCGTTCTGGCCGCGTGCGGCAGGGGAAGTTCTGTCACCACGCCGAACGCGGTGGCATCGCTGAGCCAGTGGTCGCCTTACGTAGGCATGCATTCGTTCGACTGGTCGTTGAACGTGCAGCAGCCGTTCCTTCAGCCCCTTCTGGACAACGGGAGCATCAGGGGTGTGCGGCTCGAGTACTTCGGTCCCGACACGCAATCAGCCGCATCTTGGCTGCTGGCGAACGGCGCTACCGACGTGCTCGGCATCCTGCCCGACAGTATGCTGAAGCCGGACACCTGTGCCGCGCTTGAAATGGCGGTGCATGGCGCGCCGGCAATTCGGTATTGGGAGATCGGCAACGAAGTCCAGCTCTTCACCGCCATATCGCCGCAGGAATACGCCCCCATCTTCGCCGCCGCCGCCGCGTGCGTCGTGGACAAGGGACTGGACGTCATCGTCATCCCGGCCGCACCCGTTGGGAACATGGGGGGACAAGATTTCCTCCGTGGGATCTTGGATGCGGGCGTCCTGAAGTTGGCTGATGGGGGCCGCGTGCCGATCCTGGCATTGCACTACTACAGCACCGGAAGCACGTTCATGCCCGATGTCGCACGTCAGGTGCAGCGTCTGCCGGCGAACACCGAGATCTGGGTCACGGAAACGGGCGTCGACAGTCAAGCGGCCCAGGTCGACTTCGTCAGGGAGCAGTATCCACGCATCCACGCTTCATGGCGCGCAACCCGTATCTACTGGTACGTCTTCTCCGAGTGCTCGGGGTATTCGCTGGTCGGCGGATTGGCGAGCCCCTGTAAAACCGGTCCCTCATTCAGTCCGCTCTACAACCTGTTGAAAGGGGGCGGGCGATGAACCGCTTCTGCTTGCTGTTTTCGCTGCTCCTCATCGCCGTCCCGGCATCCGCCCAGACAGAGCTGCGTGCCGACATCGGGCTGAGTGATGTCGCGCACTACACCCACGGACCTCGGACCGGCCGCTTCGGTTTCGGCGTCGAATGGCCGACCTACTGGGGATTTCGCACCAGCGTGACGATAACCAAGGAGGGTACGTACCGCGCGGACGGGTTCGGCATCGAAGCGGCCGTCGGCCGGCGGTATTCGCTCCCGTGGCGTCTGACGGGCACGGCAAGGATCGGCTCGTGGCTCACCATGGAGAGTGTGCCGTACAACTCGCTCTCGTTCACTGAGGGGTCCGCACGGCACTGGACCTGGCGCCACGTGATGCTCAATGGGCCCGTGGATTCTACCGCGCTGATCCCGTTCGTGAGTTTCGGTGTGCAGCGCCAGGTCTATTGGCACTTCTTCTGCGAAGCCCAGCTCCGTCTCTCCATGATATGGACCGAAACGGACTTCGCGTGGGGGGCCGCCGGCGCAATGAAAGCCGAGTCCGACCGTTCCCGAACCGTGGTGCCGGGGTACGCCCTTGGCATCGGATACCGTTTTTGAATCCCATGGCCCGCTGCGAGCGCAGCGGGCTTTCTTTTTTCCTGTAAATATGGCATATTCACCCTATGATTATCCTCTCTATCGTCATTGCGGTTGTGGTACTTTGGGCGATCGTCGCGTTCAACGGGCTCGTCATGGCCCGCAACCGAGTGAAAGAATCGTGGTCCGATATCGATGTCCAGTTGAAGCGGCGGTACGATCTCATCCCGAATCTGGTGGAGGCGGTGAAGGGCTATGCGGCGCATGAATCAGGCACCTTCGATAAGGTCATCCAGGCACGGGCCCGCGCGATGAGCGCCACCGGCGCCATGGCTAAGGGTGCGGCTGAGAACGAACTCTCCGGAGCATTGAAATCGCTCTTCGCACTTGCCGAGGCGTATCCGCAGCTACGCGCGGTCGAGTCGTTCACGTCACTGCAGGCCGAGCTTTCGGACACCGAGAACAAGATCCAGGCCGCGCGCCGGTTCTACAACTCAAACGTGCTCGTGCTGAACACGAAGCGCGAGACGTTCCCGACCAACCTCATCGCGAACGCATTCGGATTCACCAAAGCCGACTTCTTCGAACTCGGCAATGCGACCGAGCGGGAGCCAGTGAGAGTTCAGTTCTAACGCCATGGTGGCCAATCTCTACGCACATCAGGACCAGAACGTCCGGAGGACGTGGCTGTTGATGACGGCGATCTTCGCGTTGCTCCTGGGGCTGGGCTGGGTATTCTCGCAGGTCTACCAGGACCCGACCATCCTGTACGTCTTCGCTGCGGTGAGCATCATCGGCAACATCAGTGCCTATTGGTTCTCTGATAAGATCGCGCTGGCGAGCTCCGGCGCGCAACCGGTATCACGGGAACAGAACGTCCGGCTATACCGCATCGTGGAGAATCTCTGCATCACCGCGGGGCTTCCGGTGCCGCGGCTGTACGTGCTGCCCGGTGCGCAAATCAACGCATTTGCCACGGGACGCAATGCCAAGCATGCGGCCGTGGCCGTCACGCAAGGTGCGCTTTCGCGACTGGACGATAATGAGCTGACGGGTGTCCTGGCACACGAACTCTCGCACGTGGGGAACCGCGATATCCTCGTCTCAACCATCGTCGTGGTGCTCGGCGGTCTCATCGCCGCGATGGCGAACGTCTTTCTGCGTATCTCGATGTTCGGCGGGAATCGTCGCAATAATCGAGACGGTGCGGGTATCCTGTTCATTCTCGCTATCGTATCAGCCGTGCTTGCGCCGATCGCGGCGACGCTTATCCAATTGGCGGTGTCACGCAAACGTGAATACCTCGCGGATTCATCCGGCGCACTGTTGACCCGGTATCCCGAGGGTTTGGCGAGCGCATTGGAGAAGATCCGGACGGACCAGGAACCGTTGCCTCGCGCATCGAATGCAACGGCACATCTGTACATCGCGAATCCGTTCCGTGGCCGGCAGAGTGCCGGTTGGTTCGCACGTCTGTTCATGACGCATCCGCCGCTTGACGACCGTATCCGCATCCTGCGCGGGATGGAGTAACCATGGCATCGTATCGCTCGAGAACGTTCGAGACGTCGACCGCACAAACCGCAGCGTGGTTGCTGGAACAGGGTGCGACGGTCGTCGTTCGTGACGATGGGATCCGTCGCCGTGTCATCTCGCTCGTACAGAACCGCGCCCGGGACGGTGATGATTACGATCGGCTGATCAGGCAATTACGCGCGACCGGCCGGGGCGAACCTATCGATGAGCGGGTCCTGTTCGCATCGGCATGGAAGAAGAAGATCATCGGTATCACCGGGTCGCACGGCAAGACGACCGCGATGTTGTGGGCGGCACATCTCATTGGGAATGCGATCACGATAGATCCCACCACGGACACTTCGGTCATGGCATCAACCGGAAGCCGTGCGAGCGTCGCACTCATGGAGTCTCCACCGCGGGTCGTGCGACATACAACTGTCAGCACGGATGACGAATACGGACAGCACCGGGACGGTGATGAGATTGCTTCCCGATGGGGTGCGCACAACGTTCCGAACTACGCGGCGGCAGTACATGCAGCGCGGCTCATGGGAATCTCGTGGGACACGATCCACCGCCGGAGCGCGACGCTTCCCCAGATACCTCACTGCCAAGAGGTGATCTACCATGCCCGCACACTGACGATCGTCGATGATTCTGCAGCGGTGTCTCCGGAGCGGGGCACCGCGGCGGTGCGGCGGTGGGGCGCTCCGAACTGCGTCCTGATCGCCGGCGGCGGTGGTGTGGGGGATTGGAACGAGTGGGCCGCGGAGGTTGTACGACATGTTCCGGTGAACAACATGATCCTGATCGCCGGCGATGCGACGGCGAATATGCGGCGCTCGCTTGGAATCAGTGGCCGTGGTATCCGTGCGTATGAGACGCTCAAGCGTGCATATCGTGAGGCGCAGAAACGTGCGAGAGTGTTCCTCGCTTCGGTCATAGTGTACTCTCCTGCCGCATGCCCGAATGGCGATGTCCGCTTCGACGAACTTGTCCGAAGCGGATTGAAATAGGGCATATTTCGTGGTATAGTACGGCCAATCAATACAATTGGAGGGGTCGCATAGTGGTCTAGTGCACCGCCTTGGAAAGGCGGCATACCGAAAGGTATCGAGAGTTCGAATCTCTCCCCCTCCGCACCTCATGGGAACTGACGAACGTACCGATGCACAACTGGCGGTGGCTGCATCGAGCGGGGACGATACCGCCCTTCGGTTGCTTTTTGCGCGGTACGTCCGGCAAGTGCATTCGTACATCGTTCCGTTCGTCAGAAGTTCTGATGATGCCGATGATATCGCGCAGCAGACATTCGTGAACGCATGGAAAAATCTCAGACGCTACGATCCGAACCGGAAATTCAGCACGTGGTTATTCGCCATCGCGCACAACGAATCAGTGAACTGGCTAAGGAAGAAACGGCCGGAATCGTTGACCGAGGGACACGAAGAAAGTCTCCGGGATGACGCTCCGCTGCCCGACGAGGTCGCGGTACGGGCGGAACTGGTCCGCGCGGCGGAACGTGGCATGATGCGGCTGAGCCCGGCTGCCCAGACGGTCATCACGCTCAGGCATGACGGGCTCTCGTTCAAGGATATCGCCGAACGATTGGGCGAGCCGTTAGATACCGTAAAAAGCCGTTATCGTCGTGCCCTGGCGACTCTCCGCGACATCCTCGCCGCCTCTTGAATGCACCAAAACGACCCCCTGGCTTGTACTACCTTCATGGATCCTCATGCTGACAAGCTTTTGGAGCGAATTATGACCCGTATCGCGCAGATACGGCTGTTCCGCCGCCGTGTCAGCATGGTTTCATTCGGGACACTGAGCCTCGCCGCATTCGCTGCGATTTTTCCCGCATGGCGGGAACTCTCAACCGAAGCGGCGCATTCCGGCTTCTGGCAGTACGTTGCGATGCTATACCATGACCCGACGTTCGTAGCGACGGCATGGAAGGATTTCGCGATCCTGCTCGCGGAGTCGTTGCCCGCGTTCGGTATCGCCGCCCTCGCGACGAGTGTCATCACGTTCGCCGCATCGGTCCGGTCATTCGTCCGCGTAACCACATAATCATCGATTCATGTCCGACATCACCGCATTTCTCGGCACCCGTACGGCGAAGATCATCGCATTGAGCGTTGCAGGTTTCGTCGTGTTGCTGTTGGTGTTCATGGCCGGTCAATATGTCGGATTCCACAAGGCGACCTATTCGTATGAATGGGGCGACCGATACTGGCAGAGCTTTGGCGGACCCCGACCGGGCACCGGCCCGATGATGGCCGGCCAGGGATTCATTCCCGGACACGGCACGGTCGGTACCATCGTGAAGATCGCGAGCGGCTCACTGCTCGTTTCCGACCAGGGCGGCGTGGAGAAGGAAGTCACGGTGACCAATGATACCCAAGTCCGCGCGTTCAATCAGACCATCACCGCGGCACAGCTCAAGGTGAACGACTTCGTGACCGTTATCGGCGAACCGACCCAAAGCGGTACCATCGCGGCGAGACTCATCCGTGTTCTGCCGGCGCCCACGGGAACGCCCCAGCAATAATCATGGATATCCGTACCCTCATCAATAGGTGGCAGCGTGTGGCCATTTCCTATGTCCGTGCGCAACCTGTACGGTCGGCACTCATCGGTATCATCGTCGTGTGGGTGGGAATCTTCGCTATCGGCCGATTCAAGACCACGACGGCTCAGACCCTGTACGTGTTGACTTCGGTGACACGCGGCACGCTCGTCCAATCGGTTTCCGGAACGGGCCAGGTGTCGGTATCCGACACGCTCGACATCAAACCGCAGGTTTCCGGCACCGTCCTGTCGGTCTCGGTGGCTCCCGGCCAATCCGTGAAGTCCGGAGCTGTCATCGCGCGCCTGGATCCGACCAATGCCCAGAATGCCGTGCGCGATGCGCAGATTTCCCTGCAGAACGCACAGATTACCCTCTCGAAGCTGCAATTGAGCCAGTCTACGAATATCCCGCAGCTTCAGGACACGCTCACGAAATCGTATCAGGACGCGTTCAATTCCATCACGAGCACGTTCCTGAACCTGCCGGGTATCGTCGATGGCGCGCGGGGCATCCTGTATGACTCGACGGTCAAAGGAGCCTGTACGCCGAACGCCTGCGAATACTCGAACCTGGTCAGCACGGATGAAAAAGATTCCATCAACAGCCTTGTGCAGCAGGCTGAAAACGACTACACGACTGCGAAAGCCGCCTACGATCCGGTCCTTGCGTCATACCGGACGACGACGCGCGACAGCGGTGCTGATGCCATCTCGGCTCTCACGGGCAGCTCGCTCGATGCGGTCACGAAACTGGCGCAGGCCGTTAAGAGCGAACAGAACGTCCTGGACGCGGTCATCGCCGACATGAATGCGCAGGCGCAGACACAGGGACTCACCGCAGCGGTCATTCCTACGCAGATCACGACATACGAAACCGCGGTTGCGGACTATGTGAGTCAGCTCAATAGCTTCATATCCGGACTGTCCGATGCGCAGAGCTCCATCACGTCCGCCGTGAACGCTCTCGCATCCGCGCAAAGCTCGAATCCGTTGGATCTGGCGAGCCAGCAGAACGCCGTGGAGCAACAGCAGGCCGCGTTGTCGGATGCTCAGCAGAATCTCGCGGACACCGTGATCCGTGCACCGTTCGACGGTGTCATCTCGGCGGTCAATGTGCAAAAGGGGGATTCCGCGTCCTCCGGCACCGCCGTGGCGACCATTATCACGAACCATTCGATCGCGCAGATCGAGCTCAATGAAGTCGATATCGCGAAAGTCGCACTGGGTCAGAAGGCGACCCTGACCTTCGATGCCCTGCCCGACATCACCATGACGGGTACCGTCTCCCAGATCAACCCGGTCGGTACGGTCAGTCAAGGCGTCGTCAGTTACGCGGTCCAAATCACCATGGACACCCAAAACAGCAGTATCAAGGCGGGCATGAGCACATCGGTCAGTATCGTCACGAACGTGGACTCTGACGTGCTCCTCGTACCCGGCTCCGCGGTGCGCACATCAGGTGGGGTATCGACGGTCCAGGTGGTCAAGGATGCGCCGGCGGACGCACTGACCCAAACACAGGGCGTTGTCCTGCCGACCGTCCCAGCACGGGTGACCGTGCAGGTCGGAGCATCAAGCGACACCCAAACCGAGATCACGTCGGGTCTGAACGAGGGCGACATCATCGTCTCTCGCACTATCACGGCGACAACTGCTGCATCCGCCACATCGACGACCAGTTCCCAGATCCGGATTCCGGGCGTTGGTGGCGGCGGCGGAACGTTTATCGGCCGCTAGCGAACCATGGAGTCCCGCCGTCCCATCATCGAATGTCACGACATTTGCAAGACGTACCACAACGGGGACGTCTCTACTCCGGTGCTCAGGAACATCTCGTTCACGATCAGTGCCGGTGAATTCGTGGCCATCATGGGACCGTCCGGTTCCGGCAAGAGCACACTGATGCATATCCTCGGTGCGTTGGATAGTCCGACGTCGGGCACATACAAGCTGGACGGGCGCGACGTCTCTACGCTCACTGATGACGAGCTTGCGGATGTGCGCCGCGAGAAGATCGGATTCGTCTTCCAATCATTCAACCTTCTTCCGCGCGCGACGGTCCTCCGCAACGCGATCCTGCCGCTCATTTATGCCGAGACACCGCCCGAACTGCGTGAGCAGCTTGCCGAGAAGGCGCTGAACGCGGCAGGTATGCCTAAGGACCGGTGGGACCACCTCTCGAACCAGCTTTCTGGGGGACAGATGCAACGTGTCGCTATCGCGCGCGCCCTCATCAATGCTCCGAGCATCGTCCTCGCCGATGAGCCAACGGGGAACCTGGATACCAAAACCGGTGAGGTGGTGCTCGGCACGTTCCAGGAGCTCAACGACCGCGAACACCACACCATCGTGCTCATCACGCATGAACGGTATGTTGCCGAGCATGCAGACCGTATCATCCATATCCAAGACGGCGTCATCGTGGATGACTCACGGAACAGTCAGCGGCGCATCGTGAACCATCGTACTGCATGAAAATCACTGACCTGCTCAACGAAACGCATGCATCTCTGACCGCCAATAAGGCGCGGACCGCCCTTACGATGCTCGGCATCGTGATCGGTATCGGTTCCGTCATCGCGATGATCTCGGTCGGCCAAGGTGCGCAAGGTTCCATCGAGGCCCGGATCAATGCGCTCGGTTCCAATTTGCTTTTGGTAGAACCGGGCGCAACGCGCGGTGTCGGCACGACGGTCAGTGCAGGCCGCGGATCCGCGACGACGCTTACGCTCGAGGATTCCGACGCAATCGCGCAAAGCGTCACGAACGTGTCCGCTGTCGCACCGGAAGCATCTCGCCGGTTCCAGGTCGCCGCGCGCGGGACCAATACGAACACACAGGTCACCGGGACCGTGCCGGCCTATCTGGATGTCCGGAACGTCCAGGTCGCGGACGGTTCGTTCTTCACCGATGCCCAAGTCCAGTCCGGGGCACGGGTCGCCATACTCGGTCCGACGACACGTGATGATCTGTTCGGAGCGGGCTCCGAGGCGGTTGGCGAGACCATCCGCATCAACAGCACGGAATTCACCGTCATCGGAGTGACTGTTGCGAAGGGCGGGACCGGATTCGGCAGTCAGGATGACATGATCTATGTGCCGATCACGACGGCGCAGCGGTATCTGACCGGCGGCGATACGGTGACGACCATCAGTGTGCAGGCGACGGACCAGCAGGCGATGACTCAAGTCCAACAGGATGTCACATCGTTACTTCTGGACCGCCACCACATCACGGACCCGACCCTGGCCGATTTCAGCGTGCTGAACCAGGAGGATATCGTCGCGACCGCGACATCCGTGACCGGTACGTTCACGCTCCTGCTCGGGGCTATCGCCGGTATCTCACTCTTGGTCGGCGGCATCGGCATCATGAACATGATGCTCACGACGGTGACCGAGCGGACCCGCGAGATTGGCCTCCGCAAGGCCATCGGTGCGAAACGGACCGACATCGCGATGCAGTTCCTTGCCGAATCCGTCGCGTTGACGGTCATCGGCGGAGTCACCGGCATCGCGCTCGGTTGGATCGGCGCCTCGCTGATCTCTTCCATCGGTGGCGTCACAACGGCGGTATCCGGAAGTTCGATCATCCTTGCATTCGGAGTATCTGCGGCGATCGGGGTGGCATTTGGCTATTACCCGGCGCGTCGGGCGTCGGCGCTGAATCCCATCGAAGCGTTGCGGTACGAATAGTCGTAATAATAATCATCATATGTATCATATGAAAAACATATTGATTTCGGTGGTAGTGACAGCGATCGTGGCAGGCGGGGCGGGGTACTGGTTGGGTAATTCGCACGGGCAATCGATGGCTACCGCACAGCGTGCGCAACGATTCGGTCAGGCGACCGGCACCGGCACGGCCAACCGTTCCGCATTCGGCGGCGCGGTCACCGGTGATGTCATTTCGGTCGACGCGACGGGCTTCACGGTCAACATGCAGACCGGCGGTTCCCGCATCGTCATCGTTCCGGCAAGCGCCACGATCATGAAGTCGACGGCAGGCGCCTTGAGCGACGTCTCCGTAGGTACCCACGTGACGGTCATCGGTTCCGCGAACAGTGACGGCAGTGTGACCGCGCAGTCCGTTCAGATCCGACCCGTGATGCCGTCTCCTTCCGTTACACCGCAATAGTGCGCTAGAATAGACCCATGGCGATCATCGAAGCCAGGGGCCTCTCGAAGAACTACGGCAAGACCGAAGCGGTCCGTAGTGTCGATTTCGAGGTCAACAAGGGAGAGATCTTTGCCTTCCTCGGTCCCAACGGGGCGGGGAAAAGCACGACCATCAGGATGCTTACCACGCTGTTGCGGCCGACGGCTGGCGAGATCAGCATCAACGGTATCGATCCGGTCACACAGCCCGCGGTGGTCCGTAAATCCTTCGGCATCGTATTCCAGGATCCCAGTCTGGACGACGAATTGACGGCGCGTGAGAACTTGGAATTCCACGGCGTCCTATACGGTGTTCCGCATACGCTCCGCAAGGAGCGTATCGCGCAGTTGCTGGAATTCGTCGATCTTTCGGACCGCGCTGACGACTTCGTGAAATCCTTCTCGGGCGGGATGAAACGCCGGCTGGAGATCGCGCGCGGGCTTCTGCACCACCCGCTCGTGTTGTTTCTGGACGAGCCGACGCTCGGTCTCGACCCGCAGACACGCAATCACATGTGGAGCTACATCCAGAAGCTCAACCAGACCGAGGGGATGACCATCTTCTTCACGACACACTACCTTGAGGAGGCGCAGAAGATGGCGCAGACGGTCGCGATCATCGACCATGGCCGCATCGTCGCCCGTGGCACGCCCGCCGCGCTCATCGAACAGACCGGCACTGCATCGCTTGAGGAAGCATATCTGAAACTCACTGGCAACGAGTTGCGGGAGGAGGGCGCCGGGAGCGTCCAGAATTTCAGACAGAATCGTCGGGTGTGGGGGCGCCGCTGATCATGACCATCTACATTCTCTGGCTCCGACAACTCAAACGTTATTTCCGGTCAAGGGCTCGGATCGTCGGTTCGCTCGGGCAGCCGCTCCTGTTTTTGGTCGCACTCGGGTTCGGATTCGGACCCATCTATGCAAGAGCAGGCGGGGGCAACTACATCGCGTTCCTGACACCAGGCATCGTCGGCATGGGCATTCTGTTCACGGCGTTGTTCTCCGGTATCGAGGTCATCTGGGACCGCCAGTTCGGATTCCTGAAAGAAACCCTGGTCGCACCCGTCTCGCGATTCTCCATCATGATCGGGCGAACGCTGGGCGGTGCCACGGTAGCGACCCTTCAGGGTGTCATCGTATTCCTGCTGTCGCTCATCGTGGGGTTCCGACCCGTATCCTTCGCCATGTTGCCGGTCGCTTTGATCGTGATGTTCCTTATCGCACTTCTGTTCACTGCACTGGGGACGGCGATCGCGTCACTGCTCAACGACATGCAGGGGTTCCAACTCATTATGAATTTCGTGGTCATGCCGACATTCTTCTTGTCCGGAGCGCTGTTTCCGCTCTCGGGCCTTCCCGGAGCGATCACGGATGTCACCCGTGTGGATCCGCTCACATACGGCATCGATGCTTTGCGTGCAACGCTTGCGGGTTCGTCGCACTTTTCGCTCGGACTTGATTTCGCGGTCACTGCGGGCGTCGTCCTGCTCTTCATGGTCATCGGCAGCTGGCTCTTCTCCCGCATCGAAGTATGATTCCGGTCACGATACTCACCGGTTTCCTCGGGTCAGGGAAGACCACGCTCTTGAACCGCATCCTGACGGCTCCGCATGGCAAGCGCATCGCGGTCATCGTCAATGAGTTCGGCGACATCGGTTTGGATCAGAAATTCATCGCCCGTGCCGAAGGCGACATTATCGAACTGACCAACGGGTGTGTCTGCTGCAGTGCCCGCAATGACACCGTTGAGATCCTGTTGTCGCTGGTCTCACGCGCGCGCCGGGGCCAGGCCGTCGACCACGTCATCATCGAGACGACGGGACTGGCGAAACCGGCGGCGCTCGCCCGGTTCTTCATGGCGGATTCACCGCTGAAGGCGCACTACCGCCTGGATGCCATCGTGACGCTCGTGGACGCGTTCCACGGGACGAGCCAGCTCATCCAATATCGCGAGGCGAAGGAGCAGGTCGCGGTGGCGGATCTCATCGTTCTGAACAAGATCGACCTGACTGAGGCACCGCAATTGGTGAATCTCCACGACTGGCTCCGGGGCCTGAACCCGACCGCACCGATCATCGATGCTGTACAAGGGGAGGTCCCCCTCGCTCGTCTGCTGGATATCGGCGGCTTCGATCTGGCAGGCAAGGAGCATATCCTTGCGGCCGATCACGACGATCATGTCCACGATACGGACATCACCGCGGTCAGTATCCGAGAAGAACGCCCGCTGGACCGCGGCAAGTTCACCCGCTGGCTCAACGAACTGATCGCGATGGAAGGGGCGGACCTCCTGCGCTACAAGGGGATCCTGTCGTTCGCCGGAGCGGACCGCCGCTCCATCCTGCAGGGCGTCCATATGATCCATGAACTCACCGACGGCGGTCCATGGCCTGTATCCGATGAGCATGTGTCTGAACTCGTGTTCATCGGCAGACGTCTGATGGAGGATGTCATCCGTGAGGGCATACGCAACTCGGTATCGCGGGGATGATATACTGAATCTATGGTGTTCGCGGCGTTCATCGGCGGTGTCCTGGTGGGTGCCTTCATTATGCGCTGGGCGGTGCTCGCGTCCGTGCGACGCGCGGTGCGTCGCGAAGAGTCCGACGAAGCATACGCCAGTGTCCGTACGGCTGCTTTGCGGCATATCAACGTCAACGGCACGTTGAACATCCCACAGTTCCGTCGCCTTACCGACGCGAGCTATCCGATCGCCATCCGTTGGCTGGATCGAATGGTCGACGAGAATGTCGTCCGTGTTCATTCGCACGGAAAGGGAGTATTCTATACGCGGCCGTAGTATTCATCGTGGATCGACCACCTGAACAAGCGACGGAGATCCGGGACGGATGGAACGATATCGCTGGAGCGATCGACCGGTCTTGTCGGCCCGGCGTTCGGCACTCATTCGAAGAGCTTCAGTCGCTTACGAAGCGGATCAACGCACAGGGTCCTATATTCTTTGTCCGTGAGAATGGTGAAGTGACCAACGAACCCTGGTTCGTCAAAAAAATCACGGTGCATGAATATACCGATGATAAGGGTCGTGATGATACCGTGTTGTACATTTTGCTGTCACCGAAGAGCAATGCGACCCTTGAAGAACAGTACGCGCTCGGAGAATTCTTCCGGGACCGGGTCATCGGAGAACGTAGAATCGTAAAATAATCATGAACGAATCACCACTCGAACAGAAGGCGGAGGCGGGGGATCTTGGTGGGGCCGTGAAGGCGCACGAGATGAAGATCCGGCAGCGTCTGGAGATGTTACGCGAAGGTCATGAAGTTTCGTATGCGGGCCTTCATCTGAAGTGGATGGGTGAAGTGAAAAGAGAAACCACTATCATTCAGCTGCAGAGTCCGGACGGTATCATCACGGAAGTGCCCGTCGAAATGCTCGACGACGAGGGCTGGGAACTTGTAGAACGATAGACCCCGTGCTACACTTCAGCATATCTTATTCCGCCATTAGGCGGCTTTGCGGCGTAATCTGCCGCGTTTCGCGTCCGTTGGGTCTCGTCGGGTAGTCGTCATAGATGGGTGACTCGGTCCAACAAATCAAAGACCGCCTGGACATCGTCGATGTCATTGCCGGGTATCTGAAGCTCACGAAAGCCGGAGCCAACTATAAGGCGCGTTGTCCGTTCCATCAGGAGAAGACCCCCTCGTTCTTCGTGTCGCCCGAACGGCAATCCTGGCATTGCTTCGGGTGCAATAAAGGCGGTGACATGTTCTCATTCGTGTCCGAGATCGAGGGAGCGGAATTCGTGGAAGCACTGCGCATTCTCGCCGCCAAGGCGGGGGTGGCGCTTCCGGAACGTAATGCGCGGAGTGATGGGACTACCGCGAAAGAGCGGCAACGTCTTCTCGATGTCGCCGAGTTGTCGGCGAAGTTCTTCGTTAAACAGCTATGGCATTCGCCGGCAGGCGGGCGTGCTCTGGAGTATCTGCGCGGACGCGGTCTTCACGATGAAACCATTGAATCATGGCGCATCGGATGGGCGCCGAACGACTGGCGGGCGCTCTCGGGATTCCTTGCCGGGGCGGGGCACACCGACGGCGACATCGCCGGTGCAGGAGTCGCGATCGCCAAGAATGACCGCATCTATGACCGTTTCCGGAGCCGCATCATGTTCCCGATCTGCGATGCCAACGGGCAGGTCATCGGATTCACCGGCCGCGTCTTCGGTACCGAGGTTGCCGTGGACGGTGAGCCGTTGGCCAAATACGTGAACACTCCCCAAACGTCCATTTATGACAAATCACGCACGTTGTTCGGTCTGGACAAGGCGAAGAACGCAATGCGCGAACGGGACTCGGCGTTGCTGGTCGAGGGGAACGTCGATGCCATTCTTTCGGCACAGGCAGGAGTTGTCCATGTGGTGGCAACGTCGGGAACGGCGTTGACACCGCACCAGCTTCGGATGCTTGCACGGTACAGCACGAATCTCGACGTCTGTTTCGATGCCGACGCGGCAGGGAAGACCGCAGCGCGCCGCGGTATCGGCATGGCGCTCGCACAGGGGTTCTCGGTCCGCGTGGTCACACTCGACGATCCGGAGTCCAAAGACCCGGCTGATTACGTCGCGCGTCACGGCGCCGGATGGAATGATGTCGTCGGTCGCGCGGTACCGGCACTTCAATATTATTACGATATGGCCGCGGCGAAGCTCGATCCGTCATCGGCCCAGTCCAAACGGGCGGTCGTCGCGGCATTCGGTCCATTGCTGAAACGTCTGGTGAGCAAAGTGGAGCAGAGCCACTGGGTGAACCAGCTTGCGGTCCTGCTGAAAACGGAACCGGCGAATGTCAGTGCGGACATCGCAGCCTCGAAAGACGATCTTGCGGTTCCCGATACTGACGAAGCCATACCGTCGCGGTCCGCATCGGCCCCCGTGGTGCCATTGGACGCACCGAATCAGGAATTATTGACCATCATCATCCGCGCACCCGAACTGGCGGCACATGCCCAGGCGGCGGTCGGTCTCGCTGACCCGCGTGTCGCTGCGTTGATCGCCGAACCGACACGCTGGAATGCAGCCGACGATCCGGAGAAGCACCTGGTGGACATCGCACATATCCGTGCCCAGGAATTCTACGCAGATGCGTCACTCGACGAACTCAGGGCACATCTGGCATCCGTCACCGCACGACTGCAGGAGCGCGATATACGATCCCGTCGCGCCGCGCTCATCCCGCAGATCATTGAAGCAGAGGGAAGGCGTGACCTGAAACGCCGCGACGAACTCGTCCAGTCGTTCGACCAGTTCAGCCAAGATCTCAACCGGCTACAGACTCTCCAACAACCGAATAATCCATGAAAAAGAAACACAAGAAGAAGAGGGCGGTACAGAAAAGGCGCACCAAGCCGGTAAAAAAGCGCCGGCCGATGCGTAAGGTCAAGCCACGCCCGAAGAAGAGGAAACCAGCTCCGAAGGCGAAAAAGAAGAAGGTCACAGCCCGTATGCCGAAGGAGACCGTCATCTCCGAGGCTGCCGTACAGGGGCTGGTCCAGAAGGGCCGATCGCGCGGATTCGTGACGCACGCGGAAATCCTCGCCGCATTCCCGAACATCGAAGTGGACATCCGCGGTCTTGAGGCGCTCTACGGACGCCTCGAGGGCATGTCCATCAACGTCATCGAGTCCAGCCGCGTCTTTGACGAGAAGGAAGCCAAGGCATACGACGAAAAGAAGCGCATCGAGACCGAATTCGAGGACACGGCATCCGATTCGGTGCAGATGTACCTCAAGGAGATCGGACGATATCCGTTGTTGACCGGTGAAGAAGAGATCGATCTGGCGAAACGCATCGAGCGAGACGACGAAGCGGCCCGGCAGAAACTGGCCGTATCCAACCTTCGTCTCGTCGTCTCCATTGCCAAGAAATACGTCGGCCGTTCTGCGAACTTATCGCTCCTGGACCTCATCCAGGAGGGCAACATCGGTCTGTTCAAGGCCGTGGAGAAGTTCGATTACACCAAGGGATACAAGTTCTCGACTTATGCGACGTGGTGGATCCGGCAAGCCATCACCCGCGCGCTGGCCGACCAAGGCCGAACCATCCGCATCCCGGTGCACATGGTGGAGACTATCAACAAGTACCAGCAGGTCGTCCGCCGGCTCGTACAAGACCTGGGCCGCGACCCGTTGCCCGAGGAAGTCGCTGCCGAGATGAGCGTGGATGTGGACAAGATCCGTCACATCATCAAGATTTCACAGGATACCGTTTCATTGGAGGCGCCGGTAGGAGAGGACGATGACGATTCATCACTGGCGAACTTCGTGCCGGACGAGGATACCATCTCGCCCGCGGTCTCGGCCCAGCGGAAGATCCTGAAACAGTACATCACCGAAATCGTTAACGACCTGACGCCGCGCGAACAGAAGATCCTGGATATGCGATTCGGGCTCACTGACGGTGTCACGCACACCCTGGAGGAAGTCGGGCGTGTGTTCTCCGTCACCCGTGAACGTATCCGCCAAATCGAAGCCAAAGCGCTGGACCGCATCCGTCAGCATTCGAAGGTGGAAAAACTCAAGAACTACTGATGGCGACCATGGAGGAACGATTCGAGGAGGCGCGTGAGGAGACGAAGGATCTCCCGTTCGAAGTCCCGACGGAGACCGATTCGGAGAAGAAGAGCCGCCGCGAACAACTCATGCAGGTTCTGGAGATGTTCGTCGCCCACGATGACATGGAGGGACTGGTGAGCTTCGTGGAGCGCATGGCGCATTTCGATGCGCTCACCAACACGCTCAACCGCAGGGGATTCTACGCAGAATCGCAACCGCAACTCGAGCGTATCGCGCGCCTTCCCGAAGGCCTGGACCGTCGCACCGGGGAGTACGTGTCGTTCAACGTGCTCTTCCTTGACCTGGACCACTTCAAGGCCATCAATGATACTTATGGCCATTCAGCCGGCGACGCCGCGCTTCAGAAGATCGCGGAGGTCCTCAAAGAAGCGCTTCGCGACGAAGATATCATCGGCAGATACGGCGGCGAAGAATTCGTGGTCGCATTCACGTGCTCATCGAAGCAGTCGCTCGTCCGACGCAATCGGTTCCTCGTGGCAGAAAAAGTCAGGACATCTCTCGAGAAGAGCGGGTTCACGTACAACGGCAAGGAGATCGCGCTCACGGCGAGTATCGGGGTTGCGCAATTGCAGCCGGGCGAAGATGATCTCGATCAGATCGTCCGGCGTGCCGATCAGGCGATGTACCGTGCGAAGCAGGCGGGTCGGAATCGAGTCGCGATTGCCGAAGGGGAGTAACTTGCTGTCAGCTCGGAATCGGCGTATAATCCAGCGTCGGAGGTCACCTATTCCGCGGTAGCTCAATGGTAGAGCGGCGCCCTGTTAAGGCGATGGTTCCAGGTTCGAGTCCTGGCCGCGGAGCAGCGAAGTATTGATCATTCATCCACATGACGATCCCGCATGTTCTCGCAGAGCTCTACGGCTGGTGTTTCATCATCATCTGCCTGTCGTGGCTTTCACGGTCGCGCCAGCGAAAGGCTTTTTTCGCCATGGTCGGCGACGGGCGTGTGCTGATGCTCATCGGTATCATCAACGTCATCTTCGGAGTGGGCACGCTCCTGGCGTGGCATTTACTGGCCTGGCATTGGACGCTGGTGCTGACGCTGTTGGGCATCTTCGTGCTTTCACGGGGTCTGGCTGTATTCTTCTTCCCTGATTCCCTGGCCCGGCTGTTCGCGCGTCTTGAGCGCACCCCCGTCCTGTTCACGGCCGCGCTCTCCGCTCTGGTCTGCCTTGGCGTGTTCCTGGTCTATGCGGGCATGTTCTGGTAGGATCCATCTCGCACACACTCAATAACTTCTCCTTGGAGAAGTTATCCACTTCAGGCGACGGCACACAGCCGCCGCCCTTTTCTTTATCGGGTGACGGTGATGACCGTGCCTAGTTCTGCTGCGGGTGCGGCGATTGTGATGCGTTTCGTGGTCGGGTCCTGGAAGATGGTGTAGCCCGTCGATGCGGTTGTGCCGTTGGTGGGGTCAGTGACCATCACCGGGACATATGTGGGCACGACGCAGGATGCGAGATCGACGTTGCCTGTGCCGTTGCCGATGACCTTCACGGTAGTGGGAATCGTGACCGTCGCGGCACCGCAGGTCGTGCTCCATACGCCATTGTTGTCGATCATCCGCTGCCACACGCCGTCCAGGAGGGTGGTGACGTTGGAGCTACGCTGGCTGTTGCGTGCCTGTGCGAACTGCCGTGCCGGGTTCAGTGCGACGATGACCACTGCCGCCAAGATGGCGATGATACCGATGACGACCAAGAGTTCGATAAGGGTGAAACCTTTGTTGCGCATGTTGGTGTGCATTAGGAAAGATGCTTGGAGACGAGTTTGGTCATCTCGAACATATTGACGCTTGTCCTGCCCCCGAACACGGCTTGCAACGCGGCATCTGCGTTGATGGTACGCTTGTTGGCGGAATCCTGCAGGCCGTTCTTCTTGATATATGCCCACAGCTTCTTCACTACTTCGGAACGGGGCATCGGCCCCTGACCGACGACCTTCGCCAACTCTTCACTGACAGCCATCGGTTTCATGAACGCTGACGTGGTGGTTGTTGCCATATGCCCCAAGTATATACATGATTGGTAAAATTCGGAAGAGCTGATAGTATGATGCCATATGGCCAAACGACGAAACGCGATCGGCGCACGGAAGAACATGAAGCACCCGCATAAGACCAAGAAGCGTCTTGCGGCGAAGCAGGCAATGCTTGCAGCGAAGAAGAAACGATAGTATTTACGCCCACGACCATGTACGTCGTCGATGCACCGTTCGTATCCTACTCGTTGGAGACGTACGATCCGGCGACAAAAAAGGTCGGAACGTTATCGTCCGGGGGACGGAAGGGGAAGTGGACCATCTTGTTCTTCTATCCGGCGGATTTCACGTTCGTGTGTCCGACGGAGCTCGCAGATCTGAATGCGCGGTACGCGGATTTCAAGGAACTCAAAACCGAGGTCATCAGTGTCAGCACGGATACGGTCTACACCCACAAGGCATGGCTGGACGCCGAAGCCTTGCTCAAGGGGGTCGTGTTCCCGATGGCTGCCGACCACAACGGCAAGCTATCGCGCGAGCTCGGCATCTACGATGACGCCAACGGTATGGCGCAGCGGGCCGCGTTCATCATTGATCCGGACAACATCCTCCGGGCGGCAATTGTCGTCTCTGACCCGATTGGCCGCAGTGCGCAGGAGTTGCTCAGGATGATCAAAGCGCTGCAGTTCGTCCGTGCGCATCCGGGCAAAGTGTGCCCGCTGACCTGGGAGCAAACAGGCACCATCACTCCATCCATCAAGAACGCAGGAAATGTAAACAATATTCATGGCAATCGAAAAAATTCATAAAACGGAGGAGGAGTGGAAGAAGCTCCTTACGCCGGAGCAGTATAAGGTCATGCGCGAGGCGGACACCGAAGCGCCGTTCACGTGTGCCGCGGACATGCCCAAGACCGGCGGTACTTATCATTGTGCCGCGTGCGACCTCCCCCTGTTCCATGCCGAGACGAAGTTCGAATCCGGTACCGGGTGGCCGAGCTACTTCGACCCTATCGCCCCGGAGAACGTCATCGAACGCGCCGACGATTCGCTCGGCATGCATCGTGTCGAAGTGTTGTGTGCACGGTGCGAGTCGCACCTGGGCCACGTGTTCGACGACGGCCCGCCGCCGACCGGCAAACGGTACTGCATCAACTCCGTGGCTCTGCGTTTTCGGGCATCTTGACTTAGGCCCAAATAGTATGCTATAATGATTAGGACTGGTGGACGTAGCGTCCACCGGCTTGAAAACGGAGGTTTCGAATGTCCCTGGCAAGCTACGAGTACTGCGTCGAGCAGCTCGAGGAGGAGCAGCGGGTGAGGCTCGGTAAGCTCCGCCACCGC
>DATKOD010000015.1:0-14037 GCA_035524755.1 Minisyncoccota bacterium | reverse complement strand
GATTGCGGAACCCCGAAGTAATCCAATGCCTGTTCTCGGAAGTATGGGCAGATGTCGGTATTCACCAGTATCGTCCACATCCGCCGCATCCCCTGCCGGTCCGGTTCGGTGTACAGGTTATTGACCCAGTTGGTAACGGCTGCGGTGCCGCCGTTCGGCCCCTGATCATTGATGACCTGGTCGATATTCGCGAAAATGTCGTTCAACGATGCCGCTGCGCTGCAGCGTCCGAGAAAATTTTGCTTGAGCTGCTGTGCCTGGATATTTAACGCGGCTGCGGCGGCATCGGAAGCGATGCTTAGGTTGCATTGCGGCTGTGTGCGGATAAGGAGCTTCCCATTTACGATAAATGATACCCCCACCTCTTTCTGGATATCCGAAAGCGTACAGTAGATTAAGGATTTCGCGACGTTCGCCATGAAGGCCTGCATGAAGACGTTGACTTCATCGGTGATGAAATTCTTGAAATTGCCGATGATATTGTCGAGTGCACCGAGTACGTTCTGTGCCTGGCACAACTTCTGGTTCGCGGAATCGTTCCCGGTGGCCTTCAGGATGTCGGAGAGGCGTAGCCCGGTGTACTGTGTGAGCGTATTTTGGGCTTGGTTTGACACATTCAATATCTGCCCGGGCAGCTGCGTGATTTGATTGACCTGGTAATCTGCATGCGCAACCCCAGGCAATAGACAGACTACGCACACGACAATCGATATCAATGTGAGTTTCGTTTTCATTGCAGTGCGGCGCCGAGACGGCCGGTGAAATCATGCGCGATGTCGAGCTCTGACTGGCTCACGAGCGTTCCGAGTACCTGAAATGCGATGATGCCTTGCAGCGGATCCGACTGGATGTTCAGAAGTGCGCGATATTCCGTCTGTGCCCCACGGAGCAACATAAGGATATTGCGCTGGCTGTCCGCCATGACCGGTGGCACCGCAACCGCCTTGACCTGATTGACTCGGTCTTCAAGGGCGGAGTTCTCCGCACTGACCGCGGTAGTTAACTTCGCGAATGTCGCAGGGTCCGTTTTCGCGAGCGTCGAGAGCTGGTCGAGCGGTATGTCCTGGATGGTGTTCACTACGGTACTGAATCCGTTCGTAGTGTCATTGAACACGGATTGCATCAGTCGTGACATCTTGAATCCATATGCAATGACGGAATTCCGATCACTGCCACCGGTCTTGATGGAATCCTGCGCGACCGCGGTATTGTCTTTGAACTGCTGGATGACGTTGTCTGCGAGTTGTTGGAGCGTGTCCTGATAGTTCGTATTATCCGGATTGATGTCGCCCGTGATAAGGCCACCCAACATCAGCGTGCCCGCCTGCTGAGTCAGATTAGTCTTGGAATTCAACAGATCGTTCGGGCCGGGCTTGGTCGGATCGTGGCCGGAGAGCACCTCTTCCCCGTCGATGAAGCCGTCGCCATCGGTGTCGGCCTTGAGCGGGTCTGTTCCCCAGTACGTCTCTTCTGAATCGCAGAGACCGTCGTGATCGGAATCCTTACATCCTGCCACGCCGGGCATTCCCGACGCTGGGTTTGCCGTCAGAGCACTCGATGAGTCTGCGGAGAGAACACCATGGCCGGCTGACAGAGAATCACCGCCGCGGAACAGTAGGCCGAGGTAAACCGAAACACCAAGCGCACCCAGCGCCAAAATAACGAGCAGGCCTTTGAGTTTTCCGCTCATTTTCTGCTCTCATTCTATCACGCTAGTTTTTTCCAGTCTTCAACAGACAGCTCCTGTGGACGCGCCGAGGGGCGTGGACCCATCTTCAATTGTTTCCGTTTCCGGGCGAAGGCGATTTTCGCGACTTTCATAACTCGTTCATTGAGGTCACGATCAGCATCGGGAAACACATCGAACCGGATGACGGCCGAATCAACGTCCGGCACCGGCCGGAACGATCCGCGCGAGACGTTCATGACCCGCGATGGCTGCGCATAGAGCTGAACCGAGAGCGCCAGGAGATTCATTTCCGGTGGTTTCGCGGTGATGCGCCCCGCGACCTCGCGCTGGACCATCAGGACGGCATTGGCCGGTCGCCATCGCTCAAGCGCGAGGCGGATGAGATGCGATGTCAGATAGTACGGAATGTTCGCGACGAGTTTCCAAAGACCGGGCTGGAGCCCCAGTTCGCCGGTGTCCAGCATCAGTGCATCCCCTTCGATGATGCGCACGTTCGGCATGTCCTTGAATTCCTCGGTCAGCGGACCGATGAGCCGTGCGTCTTTTTCCAGCGCGATGACGGTTGCGCCGGTCGCTGCAAGCGCTCGCGTGAGCGCGCCGGTGCCCGGGCCGATCTCGAGTACGGTGTCTCCCGGGGATACTTCCCCTGCTTCGATGATGCGCGCAAGCACCCCCTGATTGACCAGGAAGTTCTGTCCGAGCGATTTCTTTGCGGTGACCTTAGGCGTCATAGTCGATATCTTCTTCCTCATCACCGATATCGAGCCGCTTCCATGATAGCAAGGCTTCAGGGATCTCGCCGATGAACCGTGATGGGATGTTCGCCATCCGTTGCCCGAAGATGGACCGCCACCGCGCAGTTGTGATGTACAGGCGCTCGCGGGCGCGGGTAATGGCCACGTAACAGAGCCGACGCTCCTCTTCCATCTCATGCGGGTCGCCGATGGTCCGGTTATGCGGGAACAGCCCCTCTTCCATCCCGGCGATGATGACGACCGGGAATTCGAGTCCCTTCGCGGCATGCATGGTCATGAGGGTGACGGCGCGCTCCCCTTCTTTGAGCCGGTCGGTGTCCTGCAGAAGCGCGACTTCCTCCAAAAATTTCCCGAGGCCCGCAGGCCCGTCAGCATCGTATTTTTTCGCGACCGTGAGCAGTTCACGGACGTTCTCGATGCGTTCCTCGGCGTTCTCTTCGTCACGGATGCCTGATGATGCGAGGTACCGTTCATATCCGGTCTCGCTCAGGACCGCGCGGATGAGCCCCGACACCGGTTTCTTCTTCGCGATGATCCCAAGATCCGCAAGGAGCTCCCGGAATTGCTGTATCGCCGGGCCGTTCTTCTCCAACGTCTTCGGTCCGATGCCGCGGGGAGGCGTGTTCACGATGCGTCCGAAACTCACGGAGTCCGCGGGATTGTTGAGCACGCGCAGATACGCGATGACGTCTTTGATTTCGCGGCGCTCGTAGAACCGGATACCGCCCACGATGCGGTACGGGATGCCGGCTCGCACAAGACCTTCTTCCAGCGCGCGGGACTGCGCGTGCGTCCGGTACAACACCGCGCAATCAGACAGCGCATACCGGGAGCGCGACAACGAACGGATGGTATCCACGAGCCAGGATGCCTCGTGACGCTCGCTGGCGCATTCGACGACGTCGATCTTGGTACCGCGAGCGTTGTCGGTCCACAGCTCCTTGGGAATCTGCGCTTTGTTGTGCGAGATGATGGCCTGTGCGGCGGCGAGGATGTTCTTCGTGGAACGGTAGTTCTGTTCCAATAGGACGATAGTGGCGTCCGGATAATCTTTCTGGAAGTTCAGGATGTTGCGGATGTCGGCCTGGCGGAACCGGTAGATGGACTGCGCATCGTCACCGATGACGAACAGGTTGCGGTGCTTGGATGCAAGAAGCCGAATAAGCGTGTACTGGTCGTGGCTCGTGTCCTGGTACTCGTCCACCAGGATGTGCCGCCACGCGTTCTGGTATTTCTCCAGTACCCCGGGATGTTCCTGGAACAGCCGCACCGGCAGCATGATGAGATCGCCGAAATCGACGACGTTGGAACGTTGCAGTTCGGTCTGGTACGCCGCATATGCACGGGCGACGATGTTCTCGATGAAGCTTGTCGGGACGAACTCATGCGGTCGCGTCAGGCTCGTCTTCAATTCCTGGACTTTCGCCAGCACGGCGCCCGGCGACATGTCTTTGCGCACTTCCAGCGACGTCAGGACGCGTTTCATCAGTGCCAGCTGGTCGGCGGAATCCAGGATGGTGAAGTTGTTGCCGTAGCCCAGCCGTGCGGCTTCGCGGCGCATGATGCGCAGACCGATGGCGTGGAACGTGCCGACGGTCGGCTTGCGCTCCTTGCCGCCCAAGAGCTTATGGACGCGTTCGCGTATCTCGCCGGCCGCCTTGTTGGTGAACGTGACCGCCAGGATGGACTCCGGCTCGGCGCCGTTGGCGATGAGCCACGCGATGCGATGCGTCAGCGCGCGCGTCTTGCCGGATCCGGGCCCGGAGATGACCAGAACAGGACCGTCGGTGACCTTGACGGCCTCCACCTGCTTGTCGTTGAGGCCGGCGAGGATGTGCTGCACGATGTGGACCCGAGGAGACTCGAACTCCTTACCTCGTCAATGCGAATGACGCGCTCTACCAGATGAGCTACGGGCCCTTCGTTGTCGGTCGGGGCGCCGGGAATCGAACCCGGTCTTTATGAACCCGAATCATACGTACTACCGGTATACTACGCCCCGAAACTGGTAGACTCTACCACGAAATCGGCTTTTCGCAAACCCTTTCGCTACACGTAGAACTTCTTCATCCGCTCTTTATCTTCCTCATCGCGGGCTTTCTCGATTCGGTCGAGCGCCTTTTTCAGGTCAGTCGCCGATGACTCATTGAGTTCACGGGCTCGCTTCAACAGTGTTTCGCGCACGTTCAATGCGGGGTCGTCGAGCGCCTCTGCCAGCAGTGTGTTCAGGATGAGGCCGATCTTCGGCCCCGGCTCGACCTTGAGCTCGGTCATGATGTCGGTTCCGTTGACGCACAGCATTTTCACCGAAATTGGGTCGTTGGAGACCTTATCGATCATATACTTGAGGTGCCGTAGCTTGTACGGGACGGCCTTCGGTGTTCCCGACCCGATGCGGTCGCCTTCCCGGAGCTTGAGCAGATCGTCGATATTTTCCGGTCCGATGTTTGCCAACAAGCGTCGGACCGATGATGCCGTCACCTCATCGACGCTGTAGTAGAACATGTGGTACCGTACCAGGTTTACGACGCGATCACTGATGTCATGCGGGAACCGGAGCCGGTCCATGATGACGCGGGTCATCTTCGCCCCCACGGCGTCGTGTGCATAGAACGTACAGTGCGTCCCCTCTCCGCGCTTGGTGCGCGGCTTAGCGACGTCATGCAGCAGTGCGCCCATGCGGACCTGGAACGAGTAGCCCTTGCTCGCTACATACTCCAGCGCGCGCAGGTTATGCTCCCACACGGTGTAGATGTGGTGGAGATTCTGTCCGACGCCGATACCTTCGCGCAGTTCTGGGATGATGAATTTCAGCAGGCCGACGTCTTCCAATAACTGGACGCCCTGCGCGGCGCGGTTGGAGTCGATGATTTTGATGAGTTCATCGCGTACGCGTTCCACCGATATCGTTGCTATCTCCGGTGCATGCTCGGTGATCGCCTTGAGCGTCGCGTCTTCGATGGCGAAGCCGAGCGTCGTGGCGAATCGGATTGCACGCATCATACGCAACGCATCCTCGGCGAAGCGTTCCAGCGGATTTCCGACCGCGCGCACGATCCTCGCCTTGATATCCGCCTGTCCGCCGTACGGGTCGACGAGTGTGCCGTCGAGCGACATCGCCATCGCATTCACGGTGAAATCGCGGCGTGACAGATCCTCTTCGATTGTTTTCGCGAACGCGACAGAATCAGGATGGCGCTTGTCGGTGTACTTCCCTTCCGTGCGGAACGGCGTCACCTGCACGGTCCAGACGATGGGATCCTCTGAACGGGTCTTCACGGTCACGGTACCGAACGCATTGTCGTAGAAACTGTCCGGGAACAATTTCTGAAGCTCATCAGGCGACGCACCGGTGGTGACGTCCCAGTCCGTCGGGTGTCGTCCCATCATGATATCGCGCACGCACCCGCCGACCACGTAGGCACGGTGGCCGGCATCTTCCAGGGTCTTCAGGATTGCCCGGACTTCCGGGTGTATGTCCATAACTTGTATTGTACCCCCGAAAGGAATTGAACCTCCATCTTTCCCTTAGGACGGGATTGCTCTATCCGTTGAGCTACGGGGGCGTTGGTACCTTGCGATTTTAGCATTTTTTGTTATAGTATTCAACGTTCTACGGGCCGTTAGCTCATCTGGTAGAGCGCATCCATGGCATGGATGAGGTGACCGGTTCGAGTCCGGTACGGTCCACATATGGTACAATCGGGAGTGATGCCTCCCGATGAACTGAAGGGCAAACTCAATCTCCCGGCGTCCAAACTCCCCTGGGGCGAGGAAGAGTCGGAGATGCCGCTGGACTTCCGTTCCAGCTTCCACTGGCGCGTGTTCCGCATCATGTCGGAGTTCGTTGACGGTTGGCAGTTCATCACCGACTACAAGAACACCGTTTCCATTCTCGGCTCCGCGAGGTTCTCCGAAGACAATAAATGGTACCAGGAAGCACGGAAACTCGGTGCTCTATTGGCTGAGGCGAAGGTCGGCGTCGTCACCGGCGGCGGGCCGGGCATCATGGAGGGGGGCAATCGCGGTGCCTACGAATCAGGCGGCGAGTCCATCGGCATCAACATCAAACTGCCGTTCGAACAGCGCATGAACCCGTACCTTACCCACGCACAGCCGTTCTACTACTTCTTCGTGCGCAAGGTGATGCTGTTCTATACCGCGCAGGCGTACGTGTTCTTCCCCGGCGGATTCGGGACGCTGGATGAATTCTTCGAGCTCATCACCTTGGTGCAGACGCACAAGATCGACCGCGAGTCGGTGCCGATGATCGCTGTCGGGCACGACTTCTGGGACCCGCTGATGGGGTACATCAAGAGCACGGTCTACGACAAGTACCGCACCATCGATGAGACCGACATGCAGCTCTACCACGTCGTCGACACCGCGCAGGAAGCGTTCGATATCATCATCAAGTCGCCGTCGCGCAAGGAGATCTACTACTAGCGGCGTCCTGTTTGCGAAGTCATCGGAAGAATGGTACAATATGACGCCGAGGAAGCGTGGCTGAGCGGTTGAAGGCACCACACTCGAAATGTGGCATGGGGGTAACCCCATCGGAGGTTCGAATCCTCCCGCTTCCGCCCGTTGGTGAGGTGGCCGAGTGGTCTATGGCGGCGGTCTTGAAAACCGCTATACGGGAAACCGTATCGAAGGTTCGAATCCTTCCCTCACCGCACTGGTGGTATATGATGAGAGCATGAGTGACGTTCTTGACCTGCGCAATCTGCCCGAAGAAGAAGTCCCTGGCGTGGAACCGGCGCCGGAAGAAGTGGCCCTGCTGTCGTCTGCGCCCGATGAATTGTCGTGGGACGCGCATGCGCCGCTGTCACCACGGGCGTGGCGAAGGCACTACATCGCGCTCGGAACGGCCGGCATCGTCGGCACCGGCGTCGCCGTATGGCAGTCCAGCTGGCTGGTATTCGCGACGCTGGCGGTGTGTCTCGGAACTTGGGAACTCGTCGAGCGATTCTCGCGGCCGATGTCGGTCTCCATCACTTCGCGGGGTATCAGTATGGATGGTCACCACTATCCGCACACCGGCCTTACATCATTCGACATCCACCGATTGCCGGACGGTTCGCATCAGCTGAGCGTTCACACGGACTCGTGGCGTATGCCGCGTCTTCGCATCCCCCTCTCTGCGGTGGATCCGCACCTCGTGCACCGTGTGCTGTCACAGCATCTTCCGGAGGGAGACCACCCGCTGCCGTTCTACGAGCGCTGGCTTCGGAAGGATTAATGTGGTACAATCTGTCTCCGTACATGCTCCCGTCGTTCAATGGATAGGACACAAGCTTGCGGAGCTTGTGATGTAGGTTCGATTCCTACCGGGAGCACCCTTGTAAGTCGTCCCAGAATGTGCTATTGACTTAGCATTGTTTGGCGTGGTATAATAACAATTATGAGTAAACACCTTTTGTCAGTCGGGCTGGCTGCGGTGATCCTGGCGTCTCTGGTCGGTGGCGCCTTTGCCGCTCCTGCTCTTGCGGATTACGTCCCCTACCAGGGCACGTTGTCCTGCTGGCCGTCGTCCGTATCGGCGACGTCCGGACAGCTCGTGACCTTCAACGCGTTCTATCAGAACGGGTACCCATACCAGTACCAGCAGCTGACTTGGTCGGCAGTCGGCGGCTACCCGTCATCGGGTACCGGCACCAGCTTCAGCACGACCTTCTGGTCGTACAGCGGCACGCAGACGTTCACGGTGACGGTGACGGATGGTATGCAGACTGCGACGTGTACCTCCACGGTGACGCCGACGTACACGACACCGACTCCGACGCCTCCGTACGTCGGATACCTCCAGTGCAACCCGTCGCAGACCTGGGCTATGTACGGCCAGGATGTCACGCTCAACGCCTGGGGCTCGAACGGTACGTACTCGTGGAGCGCTCCGGAAGGCAACCCGTCGTCAGGCACCGGCTCCTCGTTCACGACCCGTTATTACAACACTTCAGGCTCGACCCGTACCTACACGGTGACGGTCTCCAGCTATGACAGTTACTACGGCACGCGCACTGCGAACTGCTCGGTGATGGTTCCGACCTACACCGGCTACACGCCGACTCCGACGCCGTACTACCCGTACCCAACTCCGTACTACCCGTACACCAACGGCACTTTGGCGCTCTCAATCGGAGGCCGCAACCTGACCCAGGGTCAGTCGTCCGAATACACCAGTGTCTCCGGCAGGCCCGGTGATACGCTCGACCTGATCCTGCACGTCACTGCGCAGAACGGTCCTCTCAGTAATGTCTGGGTGACCGACTACCTTCCCGCAGGTGTCACATATCTTCCGAACACGACCGTCCTGAACGGTTCGGTCGCCGCGGAAGGGGTCACAAGCACAGGCCTCTATATCGGGTACTTGGGCGCCGGCCAACAGGCCACGGTCAAGTTCTCGGTGATGGTGCAGAGCGGTGCGGTTCCGACCTGGGGAGCCGTGACGGTCACCGACAACGCACAGTCCCGCGCTGATAACGCAGGCACTGTCGCCGCCGCGATGTCCATGGTCCTCGGTCAGCAGATCAATGTTGCCCAGATCTCTTCTGCGGTAAAGACCGGTCCGACCGATTCCCTGCTCTACGCGCTCGCGGCTGCGGTGCTGTTGACCGGTATGTACGCGGTCTACACGCGCTCCACGCTCTTCCAGAAGCGTGCATCACTCGCGGAAATCAATCGTCTCTCGAAGCGGTCCGGACTGAATTTCTCCCGGTAAGCGCTTCATAACTGAAACCGCCCCTCACGGGGCGGTTTCAGTTTGCTATACTGTTTCCATGCGATTACACAACCGGCGCCGGGTCATCCTTATCCGTCTTGCCGTCATCTTCTGTTCGACGTTCGTCGTGGCATTCTTGCTCTTGAATTACCGGTTCGTCGCCGCGGAAGTCCAATACTCGATTGCGCCGGGGACCATCCAGACCAAAAATTCGCTCGGTGATGCCATCAGGCTGCTACCGCAGGCGAAAGCGGTCGCGGACAAGCCGCTCCCCGACAATGCCAAGCTCGTCATCGATAAGATCGGCGTCGATGCCCCTATCGTTTTCAATGTGCCCGACAACACCGACCTCATATACAACCAGCTGGAGAACGGTGTCGTGCACTACTCCATTACGGCAAAACCCGGCACACCCGGTACGGGTATCATCCTGGGGCATAGCTCAGCATATCCCTGGTACAAGGGAAAATATGGCGCCGTGTTCGCACTGCTGACGAAATTAAATGCCGGAGATCAGTTCTATGTCCAATACAGCGATGGACGCACATTCGTCTATGAAGTGAAGGAATCGCTGGTATTCAACCCGTTCAACGCGAGTGCGCGGCTGACCGAGCTGGAAAATGCGCCCGGAAACAATCTCATCCTGGTCAGTTGCTATCCGGTCGGAACGAACTATCTTCGTATCGCCGTGCGTGCGCAGCAGATTGATATATAATTGAGCCATGTTCGAGCGCATCCGAGCGTTCTTCCGTGATAATCCGCGTATGTGGGCGGTCGTTTCGGTCGCAGTCCTCATCGCGATCATCGTCGTCTGGGGCGTGTATGGAGGTTTCTCGTTCCAGATCAGCAGGTTCTTCGCCGGTCAGGAACCCCTGCCGACGGCGATTCCCGGTAACTGTGGTCCGTCGGTACCGGCCGGCGGTGACTTCAACTGGAGTTTCGGGAGCAGTCCCGGTTGGGGCGGGTGTGGCGATGGTACTGCCGCGACCTACTGGACGAAGGTGAGTGTAGGCACGTGTCACCCTGATGGTCTCCACTTGGTGTGGCGTGCGGAACACCGCGATGCGGCGAGCTGCGATATCGCTCTTGCCGGCTCGTCAATCGCTGAGGGATCCGGCATCACAACGTCGGTGACAAACTTCTCGAACATGGATCTACCCGATGGTCAGGGCGGGACCGCACAGATGACCTATGACCCGAAGACTTTCGACTGCGGCAGCGTCCGGCTCTGGGGCGCCTTTTGGGCGTCGGGTACGGAATCGAAGGCAAAGAACGCCGGCTACACCGGTTATTACAAAGTCATCAACTACGGTCATGACTGCTCCGCGACACCGACCGCCTCGGCGACACCGGTTCCCACGGCCCCAGTGACATGCGCGCCTGCGGCTCAGTCGATCCTTGTCGGGCAGATTGCGACGCTTACCGCATCGGGCGGCAACGGAGTGTTCCATTGGGATTCTTCAGGCGGGGGCGTGGTGCAGTCGGGTGGCAATGAAACCGTTGGTTTCTCATATACGACCGCAGGCACGAAAACGATCAATCTGACCAGCGGAACATCTGCTGCGCGTTGTACCGTGACGGTCACCGGAGTTACGGCGACGCCGGCTTCGACGGTCACCGGTCTCACGCTGACAAAAACTGGTCAGAATCTGACGACCGGCGGGACTCCGGGCATGACGGTGACCGCGAATGCGAATGATTCGGTCCAATTCACGCTCGTCATCACCAACAACACGGGTGCCGCGGTGACCGATCTGACGCTCACCGATCAGGTGCCGGGCGGGATGACCTACTATCCAGGCTCACTGAACGTCCAAAACCAGGTCATCAACAATGACACGATCACTACGACGGGATTGCAGCTCGGACAGCTGAACGCCGGTGATTCCGTCACGCTTCAATGGTCGGCCATCGCGGATCGCACCGGATTACTGCCGCCGGGCCCACAAACCTCACTGCCGAATGCATCAGCGACGACCGCGGAGGGAGCGACAGCGAACGCAACGATGAATGTCGTGGTCATCGGTACCGGAACGACCGCCGCCGCGACCCCCGTTCCTACAGTAAGCGGTGTGGGCGGTGTTTCGACCGGCCCCGGTGATGCAATGCTCATCGCGCTCATCGTTTCGGCGCTGGTCGCATTTCTCTACGCCGGATACACGCGGTCCAATGGATTCCGCCGACGGGAACTGGAACAACTCGGTCATAGTCACGACCCGCTCGACTTTCGGTCATAGTGTGGATATGTGACATATGTTTGTGCGGCACCCAGTGTAGAATGAGAGCAGTCTTCTCATGGATCAACCTCCTGCTGCTGTAGTGATGCCGAAGCGTCATAACCGACGCTTGTTCGTGTTACTCGGAATCCTTCTTCTGGTCGCGGTCGGCGGCTTCTACTGGTACCGGGCTGGTTTTTCGTTCCAGATCTCCCAATTCTTCGCCGCCTCCCCCGGTCCGACCGTCGTCATCAACAGTTCTCTGCCCATCAAGTACGGGCAGACCCTGAGCGTCTCTTGGAGCGCGACCGGAGCTACTACCTGCAACGCCTCTTCGTGGATCAGTACCGGCGGCGCAAACCAGGGAACGGCCACCTCCGCTCCTGTCAACGCCTGTCTGACTTCTTCGGGCACCTTCAGTATCACGTGCACTTATCCTGACGGGACAAGTGGCACGACCACGAAGACGTTCGCCGTCGATAAATCAAGCTGTCCATCGGCGACGCCAAGCCCGACTCCGACGCCGACCACCACGGGCGGTGGGAGCAACGTCTGCACGGGGAAAACGGATGTTTGGGGTAGCGGAGGCGTGACGGTATGCACTATTTCCAAGAATTTCTCGTCGGATAGGTGCACGATGGACGGCGACCGTCACGCGCTCACCTACACGATAGGCATCGTGAACGGTTCCGGTACGACCATCTACAGCCGTCCTGCGCTGTTCTACTGTCCGTTCCAGACATGCGGCGCCATCGACGGCGGCGGTCCCGGATGTTCTACGGTCGGGCATGGCGGCATTGTCAGCGGTGTGACTTCGCTCGCCCCCGGTGCCCAGGGACAGGTCACCTATTCCTTCACGCCCGGGGCTTCCTGCGGTACGTGGCAGCTGGATGACACCTGGGGCGGTGCGGACGTCTTCGTTATCGGTAAGGTCATCAATACGGGTGTGAGCTGTTCTACCCCGACGCCAACGGCAACCCCGACTCCTACTCCTACCCCGACTCCTACTCCTACCCCGACTCCCACTCCCACTCCGACTCTGACACCGACACCCACTCCGACGCCGACACCTGCGTCCTTGACGTGCTCACCTGCGCAACAGAGCGTGAACGTGGGTCAGCAGGCGACATTCACTGCGGCAGGCGGACAGACTACGTCGCCGTTCTACTGGACCGCTCCCAGCGGCGACCCGTCATCCGGCACGACTTCAACGACATCCTCCGATACTTCATTCGCGACCACATACACTGCTCCCGGCTCCTACACAGTGACTGTTGCGAAGGAGGGCATGACTGCTACGTGTGCGGTCATGGTCAATGCGGTGACGACACCGACTCCGACGCCGCTGGCTCCGCAGATATCGATACAGAAGACGGTCCGTAATGTGACCCAGAACGGCGCTGAAGCGAAGAACACAAACGCAAACCCGTCAGAAACTGTCGAATTCGTGCTGCGAATATCATCGGGCGGAACCGCAACAGCGACGCAGGTCGTGACGCGTGACACGCTGCCATCCGGTCTTGCGTACCAGGGCGGCACGACCACGATCGATGGCGCACCTGCATCGGACGGCATCGTCGGAACCGGCGTGAATCTCGGTGATATGGCGCCAGGCAGGATCATTATCGTGCGGTTCCGTGCCACTGTTGCGCCCGAGACATTCTTCAGCTTTGGAACGTCAACACTCGCCAATATCGGTTTCGCTCAAGGCTCCAACACACCGCAGGTATCCGATACCGCGTTTGTGACGGTCATGCGTGCCGGCAGCAATCCGAGTCTGGGACTCACGAAGCTCGGTCTGAATATCAGCCGCGGCGAGACGACCGAATCGACCGTCGTCTATGCTGCGCCCGGTCAGACCCTTGCGTTCATGCTTCATGTGCGCAACACATCATCGACGCCGTTGACCGGTCTTGTGGTGCGGGACGCGCTTCCGCAGGGGGTGGCGTTCATTCCTGGCACGGTAAAGATCAACGGAACTCCGTTCGCCGGAGGAGACACACTGATCACGTCGGGCATCTACCCCGGGTCACTGGCACCGGGTCAGGAAATCGTCATCCAGTTCTCGGGCATCGTCAGTTCCTCGCAATTCCCTGCCGGACTGACCACGCTCATCAATACGGCGTACGCCGCAGCCGACAACGTACCGCAACTCATCGCGCAACTGCCCATTATTATCGGAGTATCGGGGATCGTTGTGCCTCCGGTACAAACCGGCCCGGGCGAATCGGCGCTCATGGCGCTCATCGTATCCGCCATCATCACTCTATTGTACGTCGGATACACATCGACCGACACGTTCCTGAAACGCGAAGCTGAGGGAATCGCGCAGGAATCCAAGCGCGATCGCTCATTGTTCGATTTTCGCCGCTGACCATGAACGCGTTCATCTCGAAAATCCGTGACACGATGATGCGGTGGGGCCGTTCAACGGCCGGGTTTTATAGGGCGAACCGCGGCATCGTCATCAGCGGACTGACGGTCATCAGTATTCTGCTCATCGTCTGGGCACGGCTCGGCTTCACCATCCAGATCTCCCAATTCTTCGCCGCCTCCCCCGGTCCGACCGTCGTCATCAACAGTTCTCTGCCCATCAAGTACGGGCAGACCCTGAGCGTCTCTTGGAGCGCGACCGGAGCTACTACCTGCAACGCC
>DATKOD010000014.1:0-17315 GCA_035524755.1 Minisyncoccota bacterium | reverse complement strand
TCGCTCGGGCCGACAGTCGATTCCGCAATGAGCGAGTCGTGACTGAGGTTGAGAAATACTGGAATAAGGAATACAGCATTTTCATGCTTTTCGGTGCGGCACACGCCGTCATCCAGGAACCCGCGCTCCGCGGACTGGTGAACAGCTGATTGACTTCCATTTCGGGTGTACAGTGGAGGTATGAAAAAGCTCTCCATCCTCATCGCAATCATCGTCGTCATCGCGGCTGGCGTGTGGTTGGTGAAGCGAGACGGGCAGCCGCACTTGATCGGCGGGGACAAAGATGCACACGGGTGTCTCATCGCCGCCGGATACTCGTGGTGCCAGGCCAAAGCGACCTGCATCCGCGTCTGGGAGGAATATTGCACCGCCGCCGCGCCCAAGACGGCGCTGTTCACGTGTACCGGCGGCAAATCCATCACGGCGACGTTCTATCCGACGGACGACAAGTACGTGGACCTGAAATTGAGCGACGGCAGGAACATGACCGTTCCCCACGCCATCTCCGCCGACGGAGCGCGGTACGCGAACGCCGACGAATCGTTCGTGTTCTGGAACAAGGGCGACACCGCGTTCATCACGGAGAACGGCACCACGACGTTCGACGGCTGCGCCACGACCACGCCCTGACCTCCGAACGAGCGATCGCGTTGGTGTATACTTGGTGCGGGTCGTTCCCAAAGGAGGAAGCCATGGGTCGCACCATCGACACCGCGGCCGCATCGGATCTCCACCTGGGATCCAAGCGCAGTCACGTGAAGGTGCTGCGCCACATCTGGGAGACGCTGTATCACCACTCGCCGCCGCGGCAGTTCGTCATCGTCGGCGATTTCTTCGACGACATCGATGACATCACCGACACGGACGGCTCCTTTTCGGAAGAGAAGTTCATGAAGCTTCCGAAGAGCCACCTCACGTTCCTGAAGTTCCTGGCTGACGTGCACCGCGAGGGCGTCAGTGCCGTCATCGCCATCGAGGGCAACCACGACCGCAACAAGTCCAAGCGGCTCATCCGGCTGCATACGCCGCTCATGCCGTACCCGCTCGTGGAGAGCCACGCGTGGGGGCTCGCCGGCGAGAAGTGGCTGGCCGTCCATGGCCACACGCTGGACCCGGAGTGGCTGCACAAGCGGTGGGTGCCGGAGCTCGCCAACAAAGCGTTCCGTGCGGCCATCCAGCGCTTCGACGGCGATGGCGGCAATTTCAGCCGCTGGGTCGATGAGCGCGTCACGACGCACCGACGCAAGTATCTGCGCAAAATACTGCAACCGGCGCTGGCGGCGTACGCCGTGACGGCCGGCGCGAACCACATCATCGGAGGCCACAGCCACGATCCGGTCCGCAGCGAGCGCCATCGGTTCGACGGCACGACGGTCATTTCACACAACTGCGGCTGCTGGGTGAACCGCGAGTGCTCCTGGATCCGCATCAACGCCGCAGGCGGCGTGCACCTGCACATGGTCGACGCCTAGACATACCCCGTGCCTTCACCGGCGCGGGGTTTTCTTTTATACTGAGATATGGCGAAAGGAAATCGGGCACAGAAACGGGAGACGCGAAAGCCCAAGAAGGCGAAGAAATAGGAGTCATTGACTCGGTGATTCAGATGTGGTATCCATGGGGCCGGAGGGCGTCATGCGGATTCTGATGGTTCTGTTCGCGATCCTGGCGTTCGGTACGCCTCCTTCGGTCTGGGTCTCGATGAGGAACGAGCTCAAGTCCAAGGACGCTGTGGTGTTGTTCGTGGACGACGAGGCCAAGCCGCGGTGCGAGGCGGAGTCCGGTGTGTTGTGCAACTGCTCGGTGGAACAGGGCACGCATCGGTTCACGGTGAAGCTCGTCAAGGACAGTTCGGTCTGTCTCGAAGTGCCGCCGAAGGACATCGTCGCGGACTTCAGGCTGAAGCTCAGGGAGTGCACGAAGTAAGGGAAGCCCCGCTGTCGCCGGCGGGGCGCTTCTTTACAAATCAAGAATAATGGTATATAATGTATCCCGGAGGTACGCACGATGGCGAAGACGTTCGCTGAGTTGCAGGCGCAGACCTCGGTCGCGCCCGAAGAGTTCATGGCCACGTTGGAGCAGTACGCGAAGAACAACATGGTCATCAACGCCCGCGTGGTCATCAACCTCATCCGACGCGTCGACCTGGACCCCCACCAGAAGGTGAAGGCCCACAACCACGCGCTCGAGGGATGCAGGCGCCAGCAGCGCCTCGGCCACCGGCACTACGCCCAGCAGTACGAGGCGGTCGCCGCGCTCGTCACGCTCTAGTCCCCGTTCCGCAAAACCCCGCCGTTCCCGGCGGGGTTTTCTTCTTCCATATCCGTATCACAAGGAGTACCCTCTCGAAATACCACGAGCGGTCAGATATTTGAAAAAGGAGGATGCATGCGGCGATTGGCCATCGTTGCGATATGCGCCGTGCTCGGTGCCTCGTACGGCGACGGGTCGTCGGACCGGCAACTGCCCCCGTTCGTCGGGACGCTCCGGGTTCCGGAACCGGCGGCGTCGGTGATGGTGCGGCACATTCGTCACATCGTCGATGACGGCTGGGGGATCCTGCAGCAAGAAGAGCTGTACCACGGGCACATCCTGATGAAGCCGGGGATGGACTGCGCCGGGCCGTTCTTCGGCTGGGACGAGCTCATGGCGTGTTCCGCCATGATGCTCTACCACAGCGACGAAATGGAGCGGCGCTGGGGCGGGACGCAATCCGGCATGCCGCTGGACTTGCGGACACCGCGGTCCATCGTCGGTTATTGGGAAGACGGCGAAATCGCGCCCGCGGCGCTGTTGGTCCCGGATCCGGAGCATACTGCGCCCGATTACCGCGTATACGGCACTATCCATGGCTCCGATCTCGTGAAGGCGATGCCCACGATGGTCGCCGGTGACCGGCTCTGGGAAATCGAACTGCCGCAAGGAAGCTGTCAGACGCTCTTGCAGGTGATGTTCCTCTCTGACGTCTTCACCACGCACGAGATCACCGTCGAGTGCAGGGATACACGGTAGATGTACGACGCCCCGATCCATCCGGGGCGTTTTTTTGTGGTATACTGACCTGGTATTCTTTATGTTCTCCTCATATGGACACACCGTTCTCTGAAGTCGCGAAGCAAGCCGTCACGAATCCCAATGCGGTCATCCTGGATGTACGACGCGATGATGAATGGGCTGCGGGCCATGCGGATCGCGCCACGCACTGGGAACTTGCCCGTCTGCAGGCCGGCGAGTTACCCGATATTTCCAAGGATGCGCAGGTCTACACCTACTGCGCGGCGGGGAAACGCGCGGGCGAGGCGGCGGACATCCTGCGGTCGCATGGCTGGACGAACGTCCAGAACGCGGGGGGATTCTCCGACTGGGTCGCCGCCGGTGGCGCGACCGTCAAATAATCCGCGATGCTTTCCTATCAAGAATTCTACGCCGGCCTCACGCTGCCGAACTGGGCGCCGCCGGCATGGGTGTTCGGCGTCGCGTGGAGCATCATCTATCCGCTGTTCATCGCGGCGACCGTCTACGCCGTCTACCTGGTGACCAAGAAGCGGATGCCCAACGCCGTGCTGTGGGCGTTGGGCATCAACTGGGTCGCGAATCTCCTGTTCACGCCGATCCAGTTGGGGCTCAGGCCGCTCTGGCCTGCATCGCTGGACATCCTCCTGGTGCTCGGCTCGTTGGCATTCATCCAGTGGCGCGTGTGGAGGAAGTCAGAGGTCGTCTTCTGGCTCCTGGTGCCGTACCTGCTCTGGGGTACCTTCGCTACGGCGCTGCAGCTGACCATCACGGCGACCAATCCGGCGCAGGTTTCCGGGACGTTCCGGGATGTCACTCCGCAGCGGATGACGTACTTCGGCAACGAGGCGACGGGGGACCTGAACGGCGACGGGAAACCGGATACGGCATTCATCGTCACCTCGCAACCGGGCGGTTCGGGGACGTTCTTCTACGTCATCGTCGCGCTCCGGACGGCGACGGGATATACCGGTACCAACGCGGTGCTGTTGGGCGACCGCATCGCACCGCAGACGACCGAGATACGCGGCGGCGAGCTCATCGTGAACTACGCGGACCGCAGACCGGACGAACCGTTCACGGCTCAGCCGTCGGTGGGCAAAAGCATGTACCTGAAAGTACTGAACGGTGTTCTGACCGTTGTTTCAGCGCCGGTGACCGGTGGCACCGCGTGTTCGATGATAGCCAAATTGTGTCCCGACGGTTCATACGTGAGCCGCACCGGACCGAATTGCGAATTCGCCCCGTGTCCCGGGCAGTGAACCATAATGAAACGCGCAAATTACAAATTCCTGGCTATACTGATCCTGACGCTGGCCGTCAGTATCGTCGTGTATCCGCAGCTGCCTGCGACGGTCGCGTCGCACTTCAACGCCGCCGGCGAGGTGAACGGTACCATGAACCGGTTCTGGGGCGCGTTCCTTGTGCCGCTCATCATGGTGATGCTGTATGTCGTGTACGCCGTCATTCCGCATATCGACCCGCTCGGCGAGAACATCGCGTCATTCCGCAGGGCGTATGACGTGTTCTGGCTCGGGGTGCTGGTGTTCCTGCTCTATCTGCACATGCTGACGCTGGCGTTCAACACCGGATGGCGGTTCAATATGACCGTCGCATTGGTGCCGGGACTTGCGGCGCTGTTCTGGCTCATCGGCTGGCTGATGTCACAGTCCAGGCGCAACTGGTTCATCGGCATCCGTACACCGTGGACACTGTCGTCAGATTCCATCTGGGAGGCGACGCACCGTATGGCCGGCACCCTGTTCAAGGTCGCGGGTATCCTGATGCTGGGAGCGTTGGTGTTCCCGAGCCTCTCGCTGTGGTTCATCTTCGTGCCCATCCTGATCGCCGCACTCGTTCCGATCGTCCACTCGTACCTCCTCTACCGGCGACATTTGACGTCTCGCTAATTACCTGCTATACTGATTCCATACATACGGAGCCCTGGCGGTAGTCGGGGCGAGACTCGGATTTTCGTTGTGTCCACGTGACCCATCGGATAGCTCTCGGGTCACGTATCGTCACACTATATATGCACGAGCAGGGACAACCCTCATTCGAGGGCCTTGGTATCAGTGAATTGTTCATGGGCATCCTTGAATCGCTCCGGTTCACGGTGCCCACGCCGATCCAGCACAAGGCTATCCCGGCGGCGCTGTCAGGCGAGGACGTGATCGGTATCGCGCAGACAGGGACGGGCAAAACGCTGGCATTCGGCATCCCGATGCTCCAGCGGCTTTCGGCTCCCAACAGCGGGGGCGGACTGGTGCTGCTGCCCACGCGCGAACTGGCGATCCAGGTGGACGAAGCGCTCAGGACGTTCGGTGCCCCTATCGGCATCCGCACCGCGGTACTTATCGGCGGCGAAAGCATCAGCAAGCAGATCATGCAGATCCGCCGCCGTCCGAACATCATCATCGCCACCCCGGGCCGGCTGTTGGACCTGGTCGAGCACCGCGCCATCCGTTTGGAGAAGACGTCGGTGCTGATTTTGGACGAGGCGGACCGGATGCTGGACATGGGATTCGCGCCGCAGATCAACAAGATCCTGAGCATGCTTCCATCACCGGCCGACCGGCAGACGATGCTGTTCTCCGCCACGATGCCCGATGATATCGTCCGCATCGCCACGCATCACATGCGCATGCCGGTCCGCGTGGAGGTCGCTCCCGCCGGCACGGCTGCGGAGACCGTCGAACAGGAACTCTACATCGTCCCGAAGGAGAACAAGATGCCGCTGTTGGCGCATCTCCTCCAGCAGTACCACGGGCCGGTGCTCGTGTTCACTCGCACCAAACACGGCGCGACCAAGTTGGCGCGTGCCGTCGGCCAAATGGGGCACCGCGTCTCCGAGATCCACGCGAACCGCTCGCTGGGCCAACGCAAGCAGTCATTGGAAGGGTTCAAAAGCGGCGCTTATCGCGTGCTGATCGCCACCGACATCGCGGCACGCGGCATCGATGTGTCCGGCATCGAGTTGGTCGTGAACTACGACCTGCCCCACAGCTCCGATTACGTGCACCGTATCGGCCGCACCGGCCGTGCGGGCAAAGCGGGCAAGGCGGTATCGTTCGCGATGCCTGACCAACGCACCGAGATCCGCGACATCGAGAAGCTCATCCGCAAACCGCTGCCGATCGCCAAACACCCGCAACTTTCCGTTGACCTTCCGGAACGGCACGTGCCGTCCCACCAGCGCGGCATCGGCGGGGGACGCGTGCGAAGATTCGGCCACCGCCCGCGGTTCAACCGCCGGTAATACGAAAAAGAAAACAGGCCGGACGATTCGTCCGGCCTGTCGCTGATTACGATTCACCGCCCGCGTCCGGCTGACCTTCCTTGCCGGGCGCGAAGCCCATCACGCTCTCCCCCTGGTCGTTGAAGACGCGCCGGGCGTTCGGGTACCGTGCCAGCGCCACGTGGTCGAATGCGATGCTCAGGTCGTCGAAGTCGCCGACGATGGACTTGAGCGTGCCGCGTGCGGCGATGTCGCCCTCGACGCCCGTGATGACGCCCTCGGAGAGCGCATCGGACAGCGCACAGACGTCTTCTTTGCTGGGCTGTACGAACTCCACGACACGCCACTTGCCCGCCGGCGGCCGGCATTCCATCGGTGTGTCACGATCGAAGATCATACCCAACCTCCGGAGTATAGAATAGCACAAATTTATCGATAAGTAAAGTCATTCACGTTCTCAACTTCCCACTTTCGCGCGGGACCCGTACACTGGCTCTATGCTGCCGTCCTACCTGCGTGACCGGAAGTTCCTCCAGGCGGCTTCGGTATTGGTGGGCACGATGGTCGGTGCCGGCATCTACGGCATTCCGTTCGCGTTCTCCCGTGCGGGGTTCCTTGTCGGCACGGTGTGGCTGGCCGGATTGGCCGGACTGATGGGACTGTTCAACCTGCTGTTCGGTGAGCTGACGCTCTCCACCGAGGGTCACCACCAGATCTCCGGCTACGCGCGGATATGGATGGGTGCCTGGGGCCGGCGGCTCACGACGTTCGTGAACGTTCTCTCGATCTACGGTGCGCTCCTGGCGTACCTCATCATCTTCGGCGAGTTCACGCACAACATCCTTTCGCGGTACGTCTCCGTCAACCCCGCGTATTACGCAATCCTCCTTGCGGTGGCGTGGTCGTTGTTGTGGCTGGCGCGGGTACGCACCATGGCGGCGGTGGAATCCGGGCTCATCGTCATCTACACCGGCGTCATCGCACTCATCGCAGTGCTGGGCATTCCGCACATCCGGCTTGCCAATCTCGCCGTCGGCCAGCACACGTTCTGGTTCCTGCCGTACGGTGTGTTGCTGTTCGCGTTCAGCGGTATGAGCGCCATCCCCATCCAGCGCACATTATTGCAGGGGCGCGAGCGGCTGATGAAACCGGCCATCCTGTGGGCGATGGGCCTCACCGCGCTCCTGTACATCGTCTTCGCGATCGTCGTCGTCGGCATCTCCGGGAACGCGACGTCGCCGGAATCGCTCTCGGGACTCTTCGGACTCCTGGGTTCGCCGGTCATCATCATCGGATCCGCGTTGGGTCTGTTGACCGTCTCGACGTCGTACATCGCGCTCGGTTCGGCGCTTTGGGAGAATTTCACGATGGACTACCGTGTCCGGCCGCTGACCGCATGGTTGTTGACCCTGGTACCGCCGCTGTTGTTCTTCTGGTCCGGCATGCGGAACTTCATCGACGTCATCGGGTTGGTAGGAGCGGTCGCCGGCGGCCTTTTGGGCATCGTCATCCTCGGGTCCTACCTGCGGGCGCGGAAGTTCCGCCTCCGGACCCCGGAGTTCAAGGTGCGCATCCCGACGTTCGTCGTATGGCTGTTGATGCTGTTCTTCGTGGCAGGCATGATCTATGAACTGGTCGCGCATTGAACGGTGGTCGTGGTACGCGTTCTTGGTGACGGCGTCGTGGCAGACGCGGAGCATCCTATGGCATGCCGGCACGACGTTCTCCGAATGGCGTTCGGCTGCGTTCTGGCTGTCTGACGCGTTCATCGTTCTCCTGGTCGTGCTCGCCGTCATCCGTGGGTGGCGGATACGGAATCTCGACCGAGTCGACCGGGCACTCATCGTTTTCGTGGCCGCGGCATCCTTGTCCCTGGTCGTCGCGGTGGACCGCCGGCTGTCGTTGGTGGCGCTGGCGCGCCTGGCCGAGTTCGCCGTTTTCTTCCTATACGTGCGCCACTGGGCCGTGCGGCATTTCAACGCGGATTCGTCCGTGCTCGCGTTCGTCGTGGGCGCGCTGGCGCAGGCGGGCCTCGGTATCGCGCAGTTCATCCTGCAGCGGGATGTGGGCATCCGTGCCGTCGGCGAGACGCTCCTGCGCACGGACATGCACGGCGTGGCCGTGTTCTACAGCGCGACGGGCGAAAAGATCCTCCGCGCCTACGGGACGTTGCCGCATCCTAATGTGCTGGCCGCGTGGCTGTTCGTCGCATTGGCGGGTATCGTCTGGTTGTACGTGCGCCACGGTGCGCGTGATCCGCTCCATCGCGTGATCTGGGCTGGGGCGGGCACGGTCCTGCTCTGGGGAATGTTCCTGACGTTCTCGCGCACCGTCATCGCCGTCGCAGCGGTGGCTGCCGTTGTCGTGGCGGCCGCGGCGTTCTCGGACCGCTTCAGCGCAGAGTGGGCGAACATCGCGGTCATTCGGAAGCGGCTTATGCATATCGGCATCGTGGTGATCACGGTCGTCGTCGCGTTCGCCGCGCTCTACTGGCCGCTCGTATCCGCCCGCGGTACGATCCACGGTTCAGATGAGGCGGTCCAGCTCCGCATCGACTACGCGCGCGATGCGCTGGCCACCGGCCGCGGCTGGCACATCAACTGGACGGGCGTCGGTATCGGTGGATTCGTCCCGTGGCTGATGCGGCATGCACCTTCGCAGCCCGACTACCTGTACCAGCCGGCGCACAGCCTGCCGCTGCTGGTGTATGCGGAGACCGGCGTCATCGGCATTGCGGTGCTCGTCGTGTTCATCATCTTGATCACGTTGCAGGCGTGGCGATCGCACAGGGGCCAGCCGATGCTGCGCATCGGTATCCTGGCACTGGCCGGTGCGCTGGTGCTCATCAGCCTCACCGACCATTTCTTCTGGACGCTGCAGCAGGGCCGCATCCTATGGTGGCTCGTGCTCGCACTCGCGGTCGGATAGGATACAATGATGGCCTATGCCCGAGAATGACCGGACCGAAACGATGCGTGCTATCCGAGACGAGGTCATCGCGTTGACGACGTCGCCGCTGTACGCCGAACGCATGAAGAACGGCGTACATCCCGTCATCGGCGAGGGGAGCCACTGGGCCCGAGTGATGTTCATCGGTGAAGCGCCGGGCCGCAACGAGGCCGCAACGGGGCGGCCGTTCGTCGGTGCGGCAGGCAAGATCCTTGATGAGCTGCTGGCATCCGCCGACATCAAGCGTGACCAGATCTACATCACCAATATCGTCAAAGACCGCCCGCCGTTCAATCGTGACCCACTGCCGGAGGAGATCGCGGCATACGGGCCGTTTTTGGACCGGCAGATAGACATCATCCGTCCGGACGTCATCGTGACCTTGGGACGGTATGCCATGGGCTACATCATGGAGAAGTTCGGTCTCGCGGCCCAGTTGAAGCCGATCAGCGCCATGCACGGACAGGTCCTGGATGCCGTCGCATCGTATGGGCCCATCAAGATCATCCCGCTCTACCATCCGGCTGTCGCCGTCTACAACGCGTCCACGAAAGGGGTCCTGAAAGAGGACATGCAGGTGCTCCGGACATTCGACTGTACGGCTCGCCAATAGACATCCGGTATGCTACACTCGAGACTGCGAATGAAAACAAGGATATTCGCCATTCTCGCCGCTGTTTCGGTCGTCCTCATGCCGATGGCAGCGCAGGCCGCAACCCTGTCATCCACAGGGGGGAGCCGGTATTTCATACAGACGACCAAGTCCATCTGGGAGGACGCGTTCGGTGCGCGCAACGAATTCTCCGACGGTTTCACCGCTGACCTCTCCGGCTCCCAGCTCTGGCTTGCCAAGCTCATGGGATTGAAGGTCTACCCGGTCAAGCGGCTCAATATCCTGCCCGATCAGGTCATAGCGACACGGCCGGTACCCACACACCAGATCCCGTGGGGCGTCTCGCTGTTGCAGGGAGACACGTCCGTACCCTCGGGCGGCGCGAGCATCTCCGTCGCGATTCTGGACACAGGCGTACAAGTGACCCACCCGGACCTGGCTGACCGCATCACCGGTTGCAAGGATTTCACCGGCAATGATCCCGTCACTGACGGTACGTGCGATGATGACAACGGACACGGCACACACGTTGCGGGCATCGTCGCGGCGGATGGCGGCACTGACGGTCTGGGAATCTACGGCATGGCACCGCAGGCATCGATCCTGGCCTACAAAGTCTGCGTAGCCAACGGGTCCTGCTGGTCCGATGATATCGCCGTCGCCATCCGGATGGCTGCGGACAACGGTGCGAACATCATCAATCTGAGCCTCGGTTCCGACTCGGTCAGCTCGCTCATCAGTGATGCGGTTTCTTATGCGACCGCCAAGGGCTCGCTCGTCGTAGCGGCCGCGGGCAACGACGGTCCGTACCCCGGCAGTCTCGATTACCCGGCTGCGCTGCCCGAGGTGGTCGCCGTCGGTGCGGTCGACTCATCCGAGAAGGTCGCCGACTGGAGTTCACGCGGCATCAACGATACGACCGACCCGTACACGGTCCAGGAGGGCGACATCGAATTCGCGGCGCCCGGCGTCAACGTCGAATCGACGTACCCGGACGGATACGCGATCCTGTCCGGAACTTCCATGGCGTCTCCGTATGTGGCCGGTCTGGCTGCGCGATACTGGCAGTTCGGCGCCGCACACCCGGCCGAGGCGACCCGTGAGCTCTTGCACTCATTCGCGAAGTCACACGACCTGCCACCGGCGGGCGATGATGATGCATCGGGCTGGGGATTGCCGATCGCACACTGATATCCGCCTCAGAGAGGGGAACGAACCCGGGTCCGCCGGGTTTTGCGCTATAATGAGGGCATCGTGAACCAGAAAGTCGTCAAGATACTGCGCGAACTCGCCATTCTGTATTCACTGAAGGGCGTGCCGTACAAACCTCGTGCGTTCGAGCGTGCGGCGGATGCGATCGCCGCGCTCGGTTTGGACGTACGCGACATATATGAAGATGGCGGCTTGAAATCGCTGGAAGACATCCCCGGTGTCGGCGAGGGTATCGGTGAACGCATCGAAGAATTCATCACGACCGGTCACATCCGCGAATATGCACGGATGAAGAAGGCGCTGCCGATCGACATCGTCGGTATCACCGCGATCGAGGGGATCGGTCCGAAGACGTTGGTGCTTCTGTATCGGTCGTTGAAGATCCGCACGCTTGCCCAACTGGAGGCGGCTGCCCGCAAGGGCAAGCTCGCAGGGATCCGCGGCATCGGGCAGAAGGGTCAGGATAGGATCGCGCGGGCGATCCGGTACATGAAGGAATCCGGCACACGAAAACTGCCCGGGGTCATCTGGTCGCAGCTCCGCGAGATCGTCGATGCGATAGCATCGTGGCCGCATGTGAAACGGGTGGAGCTCGTCGGTTCCCTGCGTCGCATGCAGGAGAGCATCGGTGACTTGGATATGCTCGCAATTTCGGACGATGCGGCCGACACGCTCAACCGGTTCGTGACCCTGCGGCAGGTCCAGTCCGTCTACAAACACGGGGACCACTCGGCGCTCGTGCGTTTGTCGATGGCGATGGACGCTGATCTATGGGTCATGCCCGCCGAATCGTACGGAGCGGCACTCATCGCATGGACCGGCGACAAAGCCCACAATATCCATCTGCGCACACTGGCGAAACGCAAGGGCTTGTCGCTGGACGACTTCGGACTGTTCAAGGGAACACGGATGGTCGCCGGTGCGACCGAAGCCGAGGTATACCGGAAGCTTGGGATGGATTTTATACCGCCGGAACTCCGCAGTGATTCGGGAGAGATCGAAGCGGCTATCAAACACGCACTGCCTGATCTGGTCGGCTACGAGGACCTCAAAGGCGATCTGCAGGTCACGACGGACTGGACGGACGGCGAGCATTCCATCCTGACAATGGCACGCGCCGCCGAAGCGGCCGGCCTGGAGTACATCGCCATCGCCGACCATACGAAATCATTGACCATCACGCACGGATTGGATGCGCGCCGGTTGGCGAAGCAGTGGGCGGAGATCGACCGCGTCCAGAAAGCGGTGCCGCGGGTGAAGATCCTGAAAGGCACTGAATGCGATATCCTGCGGGACGGGCGGCTGGACCTGGACGACGCAACGCTGGCGCAGCTTGATGTCGTCGGCGTCTCGGTGCATTCGTTCATGGACCTGACCGAGTCGGCGCAAACTGCGCGTATCATCCGTGCGATCGAGAATCCGCATGCGGACATCCTATTCCATCCCACCGGCAGGCTCATCGGCCGCCGGTCGCCCTATCCGGTCGACATCGCAGCGGTCATCGCCGCCGCCCGCCGGACCGGCACCGTGCTGGAGGTTGATTCGGACCCGAACCGGCTGGATCTGAAAGACGAGCACGTGCGTCTGGCGGTCGCGGCGGGAGTGAAGCTGTCCATCGATACCGATGCGCACAGCGTTGAGCACTTCTCGTTCCTGCGGTGGGGCATCGGCACCGCCCGGAGAGGATGGGCGGAGAAACATGACGTCATCAACACCTGCCCTTGGAAGCAAATGGTGAAACTGCTCAAATAGAACCCATGAGTCCGCTCCTCCATTGGTTCCAGGGCGTTTCCCCGGTCATCGGCCAGTATCGCTATCCGCTCATCGCGGGCATCACCGTCCTTGAGGGCACCGTCTCGCTGTTGGTGTTCGGGGTCCTGGCTGCGGCCGGCATCCTCAATCCGTGGGCGACGTTCTTTTCATGCATCATCGGCAGCGTTGTCGGCGGCTATTTCTGGTATGGCATCGGTTTTTGGGCTGGCGCACGGCCGCTGGAACGGTTCATGCATTCGTCCGAAGTGCGCCGGGCGTTGTTCGAACGCATCCGTGAGCACAGTGAGCGGACCGCTGGGATCATCGTGTTCCTTGCCAAGCTCGGGTATGCCATCACGGTCCCGACCCTCATCATCGTCGGCTCCCTCCGGTTCGACCTGAAGCGTTACAGTCTGGCCAACGCCGCCGGCACGTTCATCTGGGTGTCCGTTCTGTTCTGGCTCAGTTTCTTCGCCGGGAAACCAGCGGTCCAGTTGGTCGCATCATTGCGGATAGCGGGGATATTCATCATCGTCGCTGTCGTAGGTGTGCTCACCGTCTGGTTGTTGCGCATCGCCTCCAGTGCCCTCATCCGGCGTGTGCAGGCCGGTATCAAGGACTAGTGGTACAATAGGGCATGGCATTTCGAGTGCTTCTCGTCGGCGGCGGGTCGGGCGGGCATGTGTATCCGTTGGTCGCGGTCGCCCGTTCCCTCAAGAAACTCGCCGACGCGCGGGGTGAGAAGATTTCGGTCCGCATCATGGGCGACGGGCGGTTCGTCGCGCGCGGTGCGGCCGAGGCGGGCATTCCGTACACGGGCATCATGGCGCCCAAACTGCGGCGCTACGCCAGTGCCGGTTCCTTCTTCGATATCCTGAAAATCCCGCTCGCACTGGCTCAATCGTTCTGGAAGTTGTTCTGGTTCATGCCGGACGTCATCTTCGCCAAAGGCGGGTACACGTGCGCGTTTCCCACGCTGGCGGCGCGATTCTATATGATACCCGTCTACCTGCACGAGTCCGATTCGGTGCCGGGTCTGGCGAACCGCATCCTCGCGAAGCGCGCACGCGTCGTGTTCACGTCGTTCGCCGCCGCGGATCAGGCGTTCAAGGCGATGGGTCGTGCCACGATGATGGTCGGCAATCCGTTCCGTCCGGAAGTATGCTGTGTGGAACGCACCGCCGCGCATCAGGCGCTGAAACTCGATCCGGCGCGGAGGACCGTCCTGTTCATCGGCGGCAGTCAGGGTGCGGCGCAGATCAATGACCTCGTGCTCAATTCGCTGGTACAGATGGTGAACAAAGGCTGGAACGTCATCCATCAAACCGGCGACGCGAACTTCGCCGGCGTTCAGAAAACGGTCCAACAGTATCTGACCGAAGGCAAAGGAACCTATGCGGCCGCCATCGGCGCGCAGTACCGGGCGTACGCGTTCCTTAACGAAGGCGAACTTGCCACCGCGTACGGTGCCTGCGACGTCGCCGTCACCCGCGCATCGGCGGGTGCACTCACTGAGCTGGCATTCATCGGTAAGCCGATGGTCGTCGTGCCGTTGCCCGGCTCGGCGAACAACCATCAGCAGGAGAACGCGCGCGAACTCGCTGCGCTGGGCGCCGCCGTGGTGGATGGCGTGAACGCGACGCCCGGTCTGGTCATGCAGCAGGTCGAGCGTCTCCTGGATCCCGCGGTCGCTGCCGATGTCTCGGCGCGATTGCGCACCTTCGCGCATCCTGATGCTGCCGACCGCATCGCGGAGGTGCTTCTCGGGGTATAACCGCGAAAATAATATGTTTTATCAACATCTCCGCCTCGCGGAGATGTCCGTTTAATGGGAAAATGGACGATATGTGGCGCAATTTAAATCGGCCACTTCTTGTTGCGCTTTTGGTTGCGCTCGCTTTCGGTTCCGTTGCGATCGCCGGTTCTTTGAATCCTCCCACGAGCCCCGCCAGCACGATGCACTCACTGGGTGAGATCTACGCCTCGATCGCATCCAGTTCCTTCGATTCTTCCGCTGTCGCCGCCAACATCAACGGACCTCTGTCCGGTCAGCTCAAGTACATCGACTCTCAGCTCGGCTGGGCGTCCGGTTCCAACGACATTTGGAACCTCAACTCGGGCAATGTCGGCATCGGGACCTTCAACCCGACTGCGAAGCTCGCCGTGAACGGTACCGCGTCGATCTCGAACAGCTTCTTCGTCGATTCCACCGGCAACGTCGGTATTGGTACGGCGTCGCCGACGACCAAGCTAGACGTGAACGGAACCATCGTCGGCAATTACCTCTCCGCCAATTACAGCATTCTCGCGAATGGCTCGCTTAGTTCTGATTACCAGGATTACGGTTCCGGTTACCAGTACGGCTTCAGCACGGATGGTTTCGGGAACTTGTCATTGGCCGGACACGCGACGTTTGGCGGCAATGTCGGTATCGGGACGACCGTGCCAACGCAGAAACTGGACGTGGTTGGCAGTATCGAGGCATCCACTTCCGGCAATGTAGACCTCATCCTGCGGTCCAACTCGGCGACCGCAAACGATGGCAAGTTCACGCTCCGTTCCGCGGGGGCAAATGACCGTCTGGACATCCTGAACGGCGCAAACTCCGCGCTCGTGTCCATCGCTTCCACCGGCAACGTGGGCATTAACAGCACAGCGCCGACCACACGACTTCAGATCGGCGTAGATGATTCGAGTTCACTCACCCCACTCCTGTATCTCAATAGTTATCACAATACGTCCAGCGGAATCCGCTTCTATCCCGTCAATGATGGGGCCGGCGGGTACATTACCTTCGGTGGGACTGTCACTGCTTTCAACAATGTTCCGACGGCCATGACCTCTGATCATGCCACCCGATTACCGTCTACCATCGGCTACTACGCTTCGGGTGTGGCATCTACCGCACGGCTGTATTTCATGATTGCGCCGGCCGGGACGGCCCAGACCCCCATAGAAGCGATGACCATTTTGGGGAATGGTAACGTCGGCATCAACACCATTGCACCGAGTTCGTTATTCCAGGTGACCGGATACACGCCGACCAGTGTGGCAGGTAACGGGACAACGGCTAACTCCGCTTTGAACATCACCGGTGGCATCGGCGGCAATTCAACGGGCGTAGGCACCGCGGGGGGCGGAAATGGTGGTGCATTGACACTATCAGGCGGTCTCGGAGGCACGGCGTCCGCAGCGCTAACCCTGGGTACCGGAGGCACAGGCGGTGCGCTGAACTTCAACGGCGGGAACGGCGGCATCGGCGGAGCCCTCTCCGGCGGCACCGCCGGCACCGGTGGTATCGGTGGGGCGTTTGTATGGACGGCCGGCACCGGCGGAGCTTCGACCTATGCGGTTTCGGGCACAAACACGGGCGGCGCCGGCGGTGCGATCACCATCCGCGCAGGCGCGGGAGGTGCCGCATCCGGCGGCGCTACGAACATCGGCGGTTCAGGCGGTGCATTCACCATTCAGGCCGGCAACGCAGGCATCGGGACGGGCATCGGTGCCATCAATAACGGAGACGGAGGACTCTTATCGCTTCTCGGCGGCGCTTCGGCTGCCGCGTCCGGCTCCGATGGCGGCGGCGTGACCATCACCGGGCAGGCCGGTTCAACTACCGGCAGCGGCGGTGCGGGCGGTGTGATAACGATCGCCGCGGGGAACGCCGGCGGCGATGGGACCGTTCAGCGCGGCGCCGGTACGGTGACCATCACGTCGGGGAACGGCGTCGGAACCGCGAACGGCGGCAACGGAGGAACGTTCACGCTCACTGCGGGCAACGGCGGGACGGACGGTCGTTCCATCGCATCCGGACTGGGAGGAAGCGGCGGTGTCTTTAACTTCACGCTCGGCACCGGCGGCACTGCACCGAACGCGACCGGCACCTCTACCGGTGGACTCGCCGGTACGTTCACCATCACCGGCGGCGTCGGCGGTCTCGCCAGCGCTTCGGTGGGTCTTGCAACGACGCTTGCGGGCGGGAATGGCAGTGCATTCAACTGGACAGCTGGGACCGGTGGTGCCGTGAAGGTCAGGACCGGAGCGACAGGTACGGCGGGAAATGGCGGCAACATCACCATTACCGGGGGGACTGCAGGTGGCACTGCGGGAAGCACCGGTGGAACGTACACCGGTGGAACCGGTGGAGCGCTCGCACTCAGCGGTGGTGCGTCGGCGGCGGCGTCGGGTTCTGCCGGTGGCGCGGTTACTATCCAAAGCGCCGCCGGCTCATCTACCGGTACGGGCGGTGCCGGTGGCAATATGACGCTCACCGTCGGCAATGGCGGCAGCAGCGTCAACAAGGCCCGTGCGAGCGGTACGCTGACCATCACACTCGGCAATGCGGGGACCATCTCCTCCACGTCCGCCGTTGCCATCACCGCTGCCAATGCCGGCACCTTCACCATCAACACCGGTGTCGGTGGCATTGCGAACGGCGTGGGAGCTCTCACGAACACCGGCGGTGTGGGTGCCGCCTTCAATTGGCAGGCCGGCACCGGCGGTTCTGCAGCGAACGCCACAGGCGTGAACACTGGCGGC
>DATKOD010000013.1:0-6949 GCA_035524755.1 Minisyncoccota bacterium | reverse complement strand
GCTCCTGGAACAGTTCATCAAGCACCGGCAGGATGTCGTCCGACGCCGTTCCGCATTCGATCTGGCACGCGCGCGCGATCGCGCGCACATCCTGGAAGGACTGAAAACGGCGCTGGACCACATCGACGAAGTCATCAAAGTCATCAAGCAGTCGCCGACGCGTGAGGATGCGTTCAAGAACCTGATGGCGAGGTTCAAGCTGTCCGACCGGCAGGCCAATGCCATCCTGGAGATGCGCCTGCAGTCGTTGGCGGGACTCGAGCGCAAGAAAGTCGAAGACGAGCTGGCCGAAAAACTGAAACTCATCGCCGAACTGGAAGAACTGCTGAAGTCAGTGCGCAAAATGATGGCGGTCGTGAAGAAGGAATTCACCGATCTGCGCGCGACCTACGGCGACGAACGACGCACCAAGGTCGTGAAGTCGGCGCTCCGCGAGATCGGCGAAGAAGAACTGGTCCCCGAAGAAGCGGCACTGTTCATGCTCACGCTGGGAGGCTACATCAAGCGTCTTCCGCCCGATGAACTGCATGCCCAGAAGCGTGGCGGCAAGGGATTGTCGGGCATGGCGACCAAAGAGGAGGATGTCATCGCGCAATTTTTCATGGCGAACACGCACGACAACATCCTGTTCTTCACGAACTCCGGCAAGGTGTTCCAGGTTCGCGGGTATGAAATCCCCGAAGCGAGCCGGCAGTCCAAGGGACGCGCCATCACGAACTTCCTCTCGGTCACTCCCAAGGACGTCATCACCGCGGTCGTGCCGTTGCCGAAGGCGAAAGAGCAGAAAGGTATGTTCCTCTTCATGGCGACGACCGGCGGCGTCATCAAGAAAGTCGCCATGGACGCGTTCGCGAACGTGCGGAAGAACGGCATCATCGCCATCAATCTGAAGGACGACGATCAGCTTGGATGGGTGCTCTCCACGTCCGGCGAGGACCAGATCATCATGACGACCGCCTCGGGTTCCGCGATCCGGTTCCAGGAATCCGATGTCCGTCCGATGGGCCGGGCGGCGGGCGGGGTCATCGGCATGCGTCTCGAAGAAGGCGACCGTCTTGTCGGTGCCGCGGCCATCAAGCACAAAGCGGAAGCCGGATTCTCGCTCCTCGCGGTCATGGCCAACGGGTACGGCAAACGTACCGACCTGAAAGAATACAAGATCCAACACCGCGGCGGCGTCGGCATCCTGACCGCCAACATCACCGCCCGCACTGGCCGCTTGGTATCCGCTCATATCGTGTCCAAGGAGGACGGTGAGTTCATCGCGGTCTCAAAGAAAGGTCAGGTCATCCGTGCACTCACCAAAGAAGTACCGAAACTCGGCCGTGCCACGCAGGGTGTGCGCATCATGCGTCTTGCCGCCGGTGACGAACTCGCCTCGGTGGTTCTTGTCTGACCGTCTCCCGTGGTAGAATAGGGCATGGCACAGATACCCGGACCGGGCGCGTTCTTGGACACGGGACGGATCGTCTCGTCACTGGGATTGGTGGCGGGCATGCACGTCGCCGATCTCGGGTGCGGCTCGGGATTCTTTACGGTCGCCGTTGCCCGAATGGTCGGAAATGAAGGCATCGTCACCGCAGTGGACATAAGACAGGAACCACTGGACGAAGTCCGTGCAAAAACAGAAGCAATGGGCCTGGGAAACGTGCGTGCGGTCCGTGCGGACCTGGAAGTGCTCGGTGGCACGGGCATCGGCGAGAATACGCAGGATTTCGCGGTCCTGGAGAACGTCTTGTTCCAGTCGAAGAAGAAAGAGGCGATGATCGCTGAAGCGGTGCGCATGACGAAATCAGGCGGCCGGGTGGTCATCATCGACTGGAAGAAGGGCGCAGGCGGGTTCGGTCCGCCCGATGAACTGCGGACCGGCGAGGACGAGTTCAAGCGCATGGCGGAGGCCGCGCACTTGAAATTCGACCGCACACTGGATTCCGGGCAACTGTATGTCGGTCTGCTTTTCATCAAGCCATGAACATCACCTCGTTCCTGACGGATTCGCGGAAACTCATCTATGTCCTCGGCGGCGCCATCGGACTCATGGTGTTCATCGCCTTCATTTTCATCATCCGGAGCTTCGCTTCATCAACAGGATCCGCGACTTCGGGGCAACTTACCGTGTGGGGGGTGTTCGATGATCCGTCGACGTTCGACGCTTCCATCCAGGCGTTCCAGAAGGCGAACAAGAACATCAGCGTCACGTATAAGCTCATCCCGTTCGCGAGCTACGAGAGCACGCTCTTGAACGCATTGGCGGCGAATCAGGGGCCCGACATCTTCATGATCCATGACACGTGGCTTCCCAAGGACATCGCGAAACTCGCACCGCTTCCTGCGACCGCGCCGGGCACGAGCGCTCCACTGATGACCATCCGGCAGTTCCAGGACACGTTCGTGGACGTGGCCGCGAACGATCTCATCAATGGCGGCAAGATCTACGCGATGCCGTTGTACGTGGATACGCTGGCGCTCTTCTATAATCGCGACCTCTTGTCCGCCGCGGGTATCGCAGTGCCGCCGAAGACCTGGGCAGAGTTCCAGGATGATGTGCAGAAACTGACGAAATACGACCAGAGCCGGAACATCACGCAATCGGGCGCGGCTATGGGGACTTCGTCCAACATCAACCGCTCCACCGACATCCTGATGATGCTGATGCTGCAGTCCGGCGTCCAGATGACGAGTGCCGATAACTCACAAGCGACGTTCTCGCAGTCCGTGAACGGCATCAATGTCGGGGAGACGGCACTGCAGTTCTACACCGATTTCGCAAATCCCTCGAAGGCCGTGTACACCTGGAACGATTCGCAGGATTACGATATCGACGCGTTCTCGGCGGGAAAGACCGCGATGATCGTGAACTACGAACATACGATTCCGACCATCCGTGCCGCGGCGCCGCGGCTGAACTTCGGCATCGCGCCCATCCCGCAGCCGACATCGTCCGATTCGCATACTTACGCGGACTATTGGGCACTTGCGGTGGCGCAACAGTCCAAGAATCCCGATGCGGCATGGGCGTTCATCGACTATATGACCGCCGGTGACGGTACCGTTCCGTACCTGAACGCCGCCGTGCGTCCGTCGGCGCGCCGTGATCTCATCAGTCAGCAATCAAGCGATCCCGATCTCGGCGTGTTCGCCGAACAGGCGCTGACGGCACGCTCATGGTTCCAGATCGACAACTCGGCAATCGAAACGATATTCGCGGACATGATCGACTCGGTGAATCTCGGACGGCTGTCGGTCCAGGACGCGCTCCGTGACGCCGAATCCAAGGTGACGGTACTGATGTCAGGGCAATGATCCCTATGCGCAAGGTTTTGGCAATCAGCGCGGTCCTGGCCGTCGCGTTCATACCGGCGGTGGCGTTGGCGGCGCCGTCGTGGCTGCCGTTGGTCCAGTGCGGCAGGGCCGTAGCGGGCAGTCAGACGCCGGTGCCATGCACGCCGTGCGACTTCTTCGGCTTGTTCAGCCGGCTCCTTGATATGATCCTCTACGGCATCACCGGTCCCATCGCCGCATTCATCATCGTCATCGCAGGCGGTATGATGCTGTTAGGCGGCGCGAATCCGGCTCAATTCCAACAAGGGAAGAAACTTCTGACGAACACGCTCTATGGCGTCGCTATCATCCTGTTTTCCTGGCTGTTCACGAACTTCCTTTTGAATTCGCTGGGGACCGGTACTCCGACCGCTCCCTGGAACACGTTCACTTGCCCGGCGGAGCTTCAGGCGATCAGCGCCATCGACACGCAGTTCCCGCCGCAAGGTCCGACACCGGCGACTCCCGCTCCCGTTGCGCCGCAGCCGAACGCGAACGTCGGCGTCCCGTCGGCAGAGACGCGGCAAGATCTCTGTGGGATGACCCAGCCGAACGGAAAACCGTACATATGCAATTTCACGACGGTTCCGCCAAATCATGACGGATGCAAGAATATCAACCTCGACGGGAAGGCGACCATCGGCACGTATCTGGCCCAATACGGGGGTGCTGATGCGAATGCGCTCAACGCCATCATGTTCGCCGAGTCGTCATGCAAGCCGTCCGCGAACGGCGGTGCGGGAGCGTATGGCCTGATGCAGCTCAAGCCCGATACCGCACGCAAGTTCCAGCAGGCCTGCGATGTCTATTACCGTTGTGCCGACGGTAGCTACCAGAAAAAGGATTCCGCTACTGGCAAGGCAATCCCATGCCCGGAAAACGCAGGTACTCCTACTCTGTCGGGAACACAGACTGCTGGGCAGATAGCTGCCACACAGGTGGGCGACAAGGTACCGATTCCTATCACCGCGGGATTTTTGTTGAGTCCCTCGAGCACTCAGTATGTCGTCTGCCTGGGCGCGAAGTTCTATGCTTCGCTGAAGACATCGTGCGGAACCAATGTTCGCAACATCGCTGCGGGATACAACGCCGGACCCGGATACTGTGGCCTGAGCGTGGATTGCCCGGGTGCACAAAGCTGCGCGGGTGGGCCGATGCAGAAATGGGAGTGTCCTTGGGACGACAGGGCGCACACGGTTCCCAATACGGGCCTCCTTGAAACACGCGGGTACGCTCCGAAAGTGGCATACTGCGCTCTTCACTGATGAAATACATATTTCCGACAATCCTGGTCCTCTCGCTGTTCCTCATGCCGCTCTGTGCGCATGCCGATTCGTTGTCCTATGACGAGGCATGGGTGTTCCATTATGCGATTTCATTCTCATACAACGGCTCGACAACGACGGGTAGCGATTACAGCATCATCGGTGGTGATGCCATGCTTCCGAATCCCGGCGCATGGACCATCGAAGTCGATGACGCAGCGGGTAGCGCGCTTTCACGAACGCAATTCGAACCGTCGGTCGGTGCGCAGACGGTGGAAGTTCCGTACCAGAATCGGGGATTCTCCGCACGAATCGTGGATGATCGAGGAACGACGCAGTCCATCATCGATCTGTCGGGAAGTCGTGTGTGTAACGATGACGGCGTATGCAATGCGGATCTGGGAGAGAATACCGACAATTGCCCCACCGATTGCGGTGCGGTGAATGCGAACCGACAGGCGGCTATCGCGAATCAGAGCAGCGGACTTCCGGGCGGATTGCTGCTCGTGCTTGCCGATATCCTGGTCATCGGACTGGTTCTGGTGGTGGACAGGCGGCGACGGGCATAAGATACTATACCCATGCAATTACTCGCGGCGGCCACGCCCTACACGATCCCGAATCCGCTGGGCACGACGGATATCACCGCGCTGTTCTCCAAGTTGTCGACCGCGCTTTTCCAGATCGCCATTCCGGTTGCCGTCGTCATGTACGTCTGGGCGGGCATCATGCTTCTCGTTTCGAGGGGGGAGCCGGGAAGGGTGACGAAAGCGAAACAGATATTCCTGTACACGACCATCGGCCTGGTCGTCATCTTCGCGGCCAGCGGACTGGTCAGCCTTATCCAGAGCATCTTCAATGCGGGCCAATAGGGACATCCTGCTCGCAGCCGCAGGTCCGGTGCTGGGAAGCACCGGTGGTATCACATGGGCAAAGGTCATGTCATCCGTCTATTATCTGCTCCAGAACATCCTGCTCATCGCGGGTCTTGCGGCCACGGGCGCCGTGGTCTACTACGGGTTCCTCATGGCGACGTCACGCGACAACGCGACGCAGTTCGCCGGTGCCCGGAAGGGACTGCTCTACGCGATGCTGGGAGCGATCATCATCTTCGGGGTCTACACCATCCTTGCCACCGTCAGGGGTGCTGTGGGTAGCGTCGTTGGACAATAGACAGGATTTATCTGATATACTGAACCTATGGGATCACTGCCGGCCGGACAAGCCATCTCGCTCTCCGACATCGTCACGCTCATTTCGGACGTGGTGAACTATCTTCTCATTCTTTCTGGTATCGTTGTGGTCGGAGTCGTCGTTTATGCCGGTATTATGATGGCGACCGCTGGCTCTAGTGAGGATCGGTTCAAGAAAGGAAAATCGATGCTCATCAACGCCATGTGGGGCGCGCTCGTCATCTTCGGGGTCGGGGTCATCGTCCGCACACTGGCAAGCTTCGCGCAAGCTCCGACGCAGATAATTCGTTAGAAAGGGGGTGTCCTGATGCAGAAACTCGTCAAATATTCAGCAGTGATAGCGACGGTAGCAGCAGTCCTGGTGCCGACCATGGCGTTGGCGCTCGTGCAACCGACGGTTCCCATCGGCAACCCCGGACAAGTAGTGACTGGCAGCTCACTGGCAAACCTCATCAACACGGTGGTTCAGTATATGCTCACGATAAGCACAGTTATTGCGGTCGGCTTTATCGTGTGGGGAGGTATCCAAGCGTTGCGCGGAGGTTGGGCATCGGCGAAGGGAACGTTGTTGAACGCAGTCATCGGCCTTGCGATTATTTTCGGTGTCGGCCTCTTGTTGAACACCATCGCTCGGCTGATCCAAACCCAGAGCATCGGCTAGTTTCTCCTTAGCTAAGGAAAGCAAAGAACCCCGCAAATGCAGGGTTCTTTGCTGGAAAGAAAAGCAGGGACACGCCGACTGGCTGTCCCCGCATGTTACTATCGCTTGCGTGCTTCGTTGGCGCTTTGGAGGGCTTCGTAGGCGGCGCTATCCGCCTCTTCCTTGGTCCTGCCCTTGCCTTCCCCCGTGGCGCCCGTCTCCTTGTCCTTGATACTGGTCGTGTGCTCGTGTTCCCACAAGCCGCCGATTCCTGCATCATGGAACGACCGGGGAGAGAAATCGTCACGACGGATCTCGTGATCCTTCGTTTCCGTCTTCGACCTTGACATAGCGTCACCACCTTCGATGGTATATATACCACGCATTGTCATAATAGTCAATAGCATGGTATGATGGCTCCATGCGCCCGTGGTGGAATTGGCAGACACGCCGCCCTTAGGAGGCGGTGCCGCAAGGCGTGGGGGTTCAAGTCCCTCCGGGCGCACTACCATTGACTGATATGCCATTAT